>JALWVW010000077.1 GCA_027079365.1 Campylobacteraceae bacterium
AGGTCAGCCTGTCTGCCCCATACTGCGTCGTAGCGATCCGTAGCTCTGGCGTGAGCTCCAGTGCCCCCAGCATCGTAGCAAAATAGGGATGCTCCAGCATCAGCTTTGCTTTGGCTTTGGAGAGTTGCGCTACAGACATGCCCTACTCCAACAGATAGGCAAACGCCTCTACCCAGGTTTCCCACTGTGCAGCACGCTCGACAGGGATGCCGTTGAGCTGCATATCTTTGACCAGCATGACAGAGAACTCTTTGGGCAGGGTCATCGCAAACCGTAGGGCATGCTCCAGTGCCTCTGTAGCATCACTGCTTTTGAGACGGCTGATGATCCCAGAGATGAGAGCAAAGAGCAGTGGCTGATCTTCTGCTACCTCTACAGCCTCGCCTCGAAGCAGTGCATCGATATCAGGCAGACGATCCATGACTTTGCGAAATGCCATGAATGCTGTGGCAGACTCTGCACCTACCGCGCCTCCGATCACTTCCAGCAGCTGTGTTTTGGGCAGCTTTGCGTCCAGTATCCCACTGACATACTCCCAGGAGCGTGGTGTGGGGAAACTCTTGTGCCCGGCAGTAGGATCAAAAGCAAATAGACGCTCTCTGTCATAGTGCAAAAAAGCGATCACACTGCTGTCGATATAGGCACTATACGCCCACTGCTGCCACTCCTCAAACCCTACCTCCATCTCTAGATGCACAAAGCGGTTTGCCAATGCAGGAGGCATACGGTAAACCACTCCTCTGTCACTCTCATGGTTGCCCGCTGCGACGATACTCCAGCCTTCAGGCAGCGTATAGTCACCTACCTTGCGATCAAGTACCAACTGATAGGCAGAGGCCTGCACCGAAGGGGGTGCTGCATTGATCTCATCGAGGAAGAGTATCCCTCTGGAGTCAGGGTCTTTAGGCAGAAAGTTGGGGGATGCCCAGACGGCTTCATGGGAATCTTTGTCAAAAAAAGGAATACCTTTTAGATCGGTAGGATCCAGCAGGGAGAGACGCAGATCCGTGCACTCCAGCCCCCGCTCCTGGGCGATCTGACGAATGATCGAGGATTTTCCGATCCCCGGACTCCCCCAGACAAAGACAGGGATACGCGATGCGATCAATCCCTCCAGACTCCGCTTTAGTACTTCTGCTTTCATAGTCCCAATCCTTTCAAAATACTTTTACCATAGGTTTCATTCTCTGCCAGTATCCGCACCAGTGAAGTGTCCAGCTGAAACTGCCTTAGCCAGTAGAGATCCACCGAAGGGTTGGCTGCCAGGCAGCGGTTTAGTGTGCGTTCTTCTCTCTCACAAAGGCTATCCAGTATCTCTCTAGGCGTGGAGGGGTTGGCAGCCAGTGCCGCGATGATTTCTGGCTGCTCTTGTCTATACAGCTCCCAGGCCATACGCTCATCCAGCGCCGAATTAGAGGCCAGTGCAGCAGCGATATCCTCACCATGTCTGTGGTACAGCAGCTCTTGATACTCTGCTGCTACTGCCCCATTGGCGGCCAGTACCCTGTCCAATGCTTCATGCTCCAGTGCCAATAGCTGTGGCAGGTACTTGGCGATGCTCCCATTAGCTCCGATATAGGCGATCTGTGGATGCAAGATCACCTGCTCCAGTCTCCTGAGATCTATAGGCTGGTAGCTTAGTAAGCTCTGCTGCACTGCCACATCCTCCTCCAAAAGTTTCCCAAAGAGACTCTCAGGCAGCAGTGCATTGTGTGCCATCATCTGTTTGGTCTGGGTATCTGCTCTCTGATAGATACGCTCAAGATCCTCCGCCAAGAGCGCAGAATTGGATGCCAAAAAGTAGTCGATACTCGGGTCATTGTAAGCCAGTAGCTTTCGAATGGTAGCGGTAGCAATATGGGGATTGAAAGCAACGGCTTCTTTGAGATTTTTAGGCTTTTTCTGCTCATAGCGGCTGGTTTTGATCTCATGATTAGGCATCGTCAGGATTGCTTCGAGTACCTTGGGATCACTACTGTCTTTGGCGATGATCATTACTGTAGTCGGGGCATAGACCATCGCAGGATCTCTAAAACCATCCGGACGAAAGAACCGTTTGACAAAGCTGATTGTCACATCTCTGTTCTCATCTCGCTCATGTATCCCTTCTCCTCCCCAGTCAAACATCTCAAAGAGCTTGAGGAAAAAGTGATCCTCAAAGGCTTCATTGCCCAACAATCGCTGAACTCGATCCTGATCTTGTGAGAGCTTGAGAGACATGAGCAGGGTTTGGGGTTTGAGGTGCTGCGTGTAGTAGCGCTCGAACTGCTCCAGTGTCACATCCGGTATACCAGCATCATAGAGATCATAGGAAATCTGCTCTTCCTGGGGCGTCAGTAGTGAGCTGAGCACCAGCAGTGCCACTTCCTGCCCCTCATAGCGATCGGCATAGACCATCCCCTGCTCTTCCAGAAAAAAGCACAGTTCCTCAGGGGTGAAGTGGGTCACCCTGCCCAAAAACAGAACCGTACCGCCGGGATGTGCATGTAAAATCTTTTTCATAGCAGTGATACTATCCAAAAAAGACTAAAAATGTCCTATTAGAAGGAGGGAGGCGTAATAATACTGATATAGCTTGCTTTCTGGTCGGTTTTGTTTTCGATCTTGTGTGGGGTTTTGGGGTTGAAGCGGATCGTATCTCCCTCTTCCAGGCGGTAGCACTTCTCACCTACCTTGACAGAGATGGTACCGCTGGTCACCATATCGATCTCCTCTCCTCCTCTGGTATGTGGAAGTAGTTCATCCGTCTCTCTGTGTGGCTCCATCTCTACCAGGACAAACTCCACATCACCCTGTAGGTCAGGTACCAGTAGCTCACACTTGTAGAGGGGGTCAGGGAAAGAGATCTTTTTGCGCGCCTCTTTGCGCACGATCAGCTGTGACTCTCTTGTGCCTACCTGATGCATCTCATTCTCGTCTGCAAACAGTGAAGCGATCGTCGTATTGAGTACTTTGGCGATCTTTCTCAGTGTCTCTACAGAACCCTGCGTCGAACCGTTCTCCAGTTGAGACAACATACCCGAAGATATCCCCGCCTTTTGGGCGAGCAGTTTGGCACTGATGCCCATACCGTGCCTGATACGCTTGATCTTCTCGCCTACATGAAATATCTCTTCCATTGTCTCTACCCCTTTCGTAAAATGACAGTATAACATATTTAATATTATTAAATAAACCTTGCAATATTTGTCTAAATATGTTAGTATGTTTAAATAGTTTAATAAAATTAAAGGATCTAAGATGACTGTAGGATTACTCAAAGAGATCAAGGTACATGAATACCGAGTGGGACTTACCCCTGAGTGTGTGGGTGCTTATGTCGATGCGGGACACCGGGTACTGGTGGAGACTTCTGCTGGGCATGGTGCCGGATTTGAGGATGAGGCGTATGTAGCAGAGGGTGCTGAGATCATAGATAGCAAGCAGCGGCTCTTTGATGAAGCAGATATGATCATCAAGGTCAAGGAACCTCTGCCCGGAGAGTATGATTTTTTCAGAGAAGGACAGATCCTCTATACCTATCTGCATCTAGCGGCTGACGAGCTTCAGGCCAAGGCACTGATGGAAAAAGGGGTCAAAGCGGTCGCTTATGAGACGATCACGGATGACAGTGGACACCTGCCCTGCCTCGTGCCCATGAGCGAGATCGCCGGTAGGCTTGCCACACAGGAGGGTGCCAAATACCTGGAGAAGCCTTTTGGTGGCAGAGGGGTGCTACTCGGTGGTGTACCGGGTGTACAACGAGGCAATGTTGTGATCATTGGTGGCGGTATCGTAGGACTCAATGCCTGCAAGATCGCGGCAGGCATGGGTGCCAATGTCACGATTCTGGATATCTCTGCACAGAGACTGGCCTATCTGGATGATATCTTCGGATCACGGATCACCACTCTCTACTCTACCCGAAGCAATATCCTCAAGAGCATCAAGGAGGCAGACCTACTGATCGGTGCGGTACTCATCCCCGGTGCTGTGGCTCCCAAGTTGATCTCCAAAGAGGATCTCAAACTCATGAAAAAGGGCTCCGTCATCGTCGATGTTGCCATCGATCAGGGCGGCTGCTTCGAGACCAGCCATGCCACCTACCATGACAATCCCACCTATGTGGTAGAGGATATCGTCCACTACTGCGTCGCCAATATGCCTGGTGCCGTCTCACTCACCTCTACAATGGCATTGACTTCCAATACCCTCAGCTATGGTCTGGAAATCGCCAACAAAGGTCTGGAGACTGCCTGCAAGGAGAATCAAAATATCATGCATGGACTCAATATCTATGATGGAAAATGCACCAATGAAGCTGTGGCTAAAAGTCTGGGATTGAAGTATTGGGAACCGAAGTTTTAGACTAGTCGGGATGAGGGCATCCCGACCTACCGTTGCCATATTATTTTAAACTTTAAATAATATAACCCTGCCATTAAAATGAAATAGATTCCTAATACACCAATATAGAACATTTTGTTTGCATGTAGTCTATATTGGGAAATTGCTACTCCTACAATAGGAACAAGCCAAACCAATAAAATATATTTAGGTTTCTCTTCGTCAAGAAGATAGGCTTCGTCTTTCTTTATTTGATTGTGCGTATAGAAATTTAATACTATTATTGCTATGGGTAAAAATAAAGTTCAAACATTTAGACAACCTTCGTTTGGACAGCTATAGAAATACTTCTGAACCGTTCCCCTCCATCTAGAGACTATGCAAAATCTTATGCTTTTGCAAGTCAAGTGAAGATTCAATAAGAAGCCAAACGATAATCAAAACCACCATGCTCCTGCTGCTGTGGTACTATCGACTCCATAAAATAGCAAAGGCAGTCTTGACGAATCACCCGTTCATCCAGCGTGATCATCGATGGCATGATGGGCTTTTTGAGCTTGATCTTGTTGCTTTCGACTACAAAGTATCGCTCAAAGTGGTCTACACCCTCATCATCAAAGGCATGAAATCTCGCCTCTGATCCCTCTGCTATATAGGCAAACACCGTACCGGCAGGCAGCTCACTGAAATTATCCTTCTCCAGCTCCGGCAAGAGCCGTATATCCACATCTTCGCGATCAAATCCGAAACTGTAGGCATCAGGGATTGTCACGCGTGCTGTCGTGTGGTAGACGGTACTCTCTTGATGAATGGCATGTTGGGGAAATGCCGACAGATGCAGCATCGAATCCACAAACTCCGCTGCATGGGCAAACCCCTGCTCCAGATGCGGTTTGCCGCACTCCACAGTGACGGCAGGACAGTGGGCTGCCATCGCCATTGACTGGACACCTTTTGGCGTCTCGAAGTAGACCACAGTACGAGCAAAGAGTGACGCCAGATAGAGCGAATCTGCATCCAGCGCATTGACGCATCCATAATAGGGATTTTTTCCGGTATTGTTGTGAATATCTATACTGGCAAAAGGCTTGTGGGCTGCCACCTTGGTGACCACCTTGGCGACCATTTTTCCTTCAGCAGTATCCGTCTCAGTGCCTAGAGGCCAGATACGGTTGTAGTCAGGCTGCCCATCGAGACGGCGCATGCCTACTCTGGCAGCAGAGACATTACCAAAAAAAACAATTAACGAGCGAGGCAAGGGATGAGTCTGATACTTCTGGAGGATGCGCTGGATAGCAAACAGTCCCGTGTCTTCATTGCCGTGCAGCAGCACCGTCACAAAGAGTGGCGCTTCATGGTGTCCCTCCAGATACAACAGTGTAGGATTAGGAAACACCATATGCAGTGCCTTGGCGTCCTTGATCTCCAGCAGTGCTGCTGGCACCTCATATATTTCGTCCAGTTGAATCATGTTATCTTCCAAGTATGCACAGGATTACCCTCTTGCTGGTGCTGCCAATAGGCCTGAGTCAGACGCTCCATATCCTCACCGTATCGTGCAAGATATGCCAGCTGCCACGCTGCACCATTCTGTCCCGTCCGTACCCTGTCCTCGACAATAGAGAGGTAATACTCGCTGTCTTTTGGATCGATTCTCAGCTCCTCAAGTCCTTCTTTGGCCAGAGGAAGCAGCTGCTCCAGGATGAGCTGACGCACAGGAAGCTGTTTTCCTTGCCATCGCACCCTGCTCCCCAGCCCTTCACGTGCTGCTGCATAGAAATTTTCTGTTGCTGTGTCAAAGTCGCAGGCAAATTCTCCTGCCTCACAGGCCTCAGCCAACTTCACCTCCAAGCCATAGTAAAACGCAGCATTGGCAAGCATATCGACCAGTGTAGGCCCCGAAGGCATCACGCGATGCTCGATACGAAAATGCGGCGTCCCGTCCTCATCAAATCCTACCAGCGGGCGGTTCCAACGCCAAATCGTACCATTATGGAGCTGCAGATGCTGAAACATCCCCGCCTCGCTGTCAAACTGTATAGGCAGAAGTATATCGTATTTTTCCAGATTTTCTCTAAAACATTCCATGATGCTCTCTCGGACAAAACCACTGCCAAACGAGACCCGTTTGAGTCCCTCTCCGGTGTCTACCGACTGCTCAAAGAGTGGGATGCGGGTCTCATGCCACAGCTGCTTGCCAAACAGCAGCGGTGCATTGGCAGAGAGTGCCATTGTCGCCGCTGAAGCCAGGATAGAGGCATTGTAGTAGTGGTGTGCCTTGTCGAAGGGTACTTGTGTATGGATCTGAAAAGAAGTGGTGGCTGACTCCATCATCATCGAACTATGCGAGAGTGTCAGATGTGCCTTGTCAGAAGCAATATCCAGTACGATGTCTCTACCGTGTCGCTCTCGGAGTATCTGTTCATTCAGTGCATGGTAGCGTTTCATCGGAGACATATTGGCGATACAGAGATCGGACTGTTTTAGCGTAGGAAGTGTACCGATATTCAAGAGTCGGATATCCATCTCCTCTGTCACAGTCGTGGCACGACGACAGAGTGCATGCATCTCCTTCAGAAAGTCATGAAAGACCCCATCTTGTAGCGGCAAGGGTGTATTGTTGAGCTCGAAATTGAAGGTCGCCAGCTCATAGGTTGCCAGTTCGTTGTCAAACCGCTCCAGAAAAGAAACATTTTCCCCCACCGGACGCATCCTCTTGTCCAGGAGCCATGATTCTATCTCAAAACCCCCTACAGGCGGATGCCCAGAGCACTTACCTGATCGATAACATGCCTCTAGCAACACAGTCTCCTGAGCCAAGCGCGCTGAAAAGCGCGACCATGCCTCTGCTGTAAAATGTGTATGTTTTATCTCAGTTCCCATAGGAATAGTATAGCATGCTAGGCTTATAACACCGTAAGCCATTATGGCTCGTTCTGCCCGTCCTGAGGTCACGCAAAAACCTCTGGACGGGCAGAAGCAGAGAAAAATCCTACAAATACTCCTCCACCACCCACTCCGCAAACGGTATCGAAGAAGTAAAGGCAGGGCTGACTGCATTGAGGATGTGTACACTCTCCCCATCTCCTTCTACGACAAAATCCTGTACCAGCTCTAGTGTGCGGGTATCGAGGAGTTGGGCGCGGATGCCGGGGGTACTCCAGTGGTCGTAGGCGCTGTGATCCATATCTTTGGTGAGTTTTTTAGCCAGAGTGATCAGATGCCCTTTGGCGTACTTTTTGACCTCTGAGATCGCCAAGGAGCGAAAGCCAAAGGCATTGGTGACAAAAAGTTTGGCTTCATAGTAGAGGATCTGCACCATCTCATCGAGATCAAAGTTGGCAAAGCCCTTATAGTTCTCTCTCCAAAAAGCAGGGATCGCTGTAGGTCCGATCTTGGCAGCATCCTCTACGGTCAGGGTATAGTGCACTCCCAGAAAAGGGTTTGCTAGGTTGGGTACGGGGTAGATATTGGTGGTCAGTTGGCTCACATTGTCACTGTCTTTGAGATAGATACCCTTGAAAGGGATGATGACATACGCTTGCGAGAAGCCAAAATCCTCGGCGATCTTGTCGGCATAGAGTCCTGCGCAGTTGATGAGCTTTTTGTACGCGATCATCCCTGTAGTCGTGCCTATCCTTCCCTTGCCTATCTGCCACTCATAGGCAGTCTGGGTGCGGATCTCGATCCCCATCTCTGTCGCCACTTTGGCAAACTCCAGCGTCACTGCTTTGGGGTCTACCGTAGCGGTGGTGGGTGAATAGAGGGCTTTTTGATAGGTTTTGATGTTGGGGTACTGTGTTGCCAATTCTTCCTCTGTAAGCCACTCTAACGCTACACCATTGGTATCTCCTCTGCGCTTGAGTTCCTCTAGAGCCGAAAGTTCCGCTGCATCGGTGGCGATCACCACTTTGCCACTGGGATTGATCGCCAAGCCACGCTCCTGACAGAAAGCATGCATCGCGCGGTTGCCCTCTCGGGTGAAACGAGCTTTGAGAGAGTCCGCTGTATAGTAAAACCCTGCATGCAGTACCCCGGAGTTTCTACCGCTGCTGTGCATGGCAGGTGCTGACTCTTTCTCTATGAGGAGTATGCTGGCAGAAGGGTCACGCTTTTTGAGGGTGATGGCGATGTTGAGCCCGATGATACCGCCACCGATAATGAGATAGTCTACTGCATCTTGTCTGTCCATTGTCTGTTCCTTCTCTTTAGAGTTTTGTATATGCTACGGCCAATTTGGCTGCCAATCGTGCATTGTTATAAACCAGTTCTATGTTGGAGCGCAAGGAGTCTCCACCTGTCAGCTCTTTGACCATTGCCAACAAAAACGGAGTGCTCTCTTTGCCTGTGATACCCCGTGTATTCGCTTCTTTGAGAGCATGCTCTATGGCGTGATTAATGGTATCAAAATCCATCTCAAATGCCTTGGGGACAGGATTGGCTACGACGATACCACCATGCAGGTCCAGATCCCACTTTGCCTTGAGTGCTACGGCGAGAGCCTCGGGGGTTTGGATAGTGTAGTCGACACCATGCCCACTTTTGCGTGTATAAAATGCCGGAAGCTCCTCAGTCTGATACCCAACCACCGGCACACCCTTGGTCTCCAGATACTCCAGTGTCAAAGGGATATCCAGGATCGATTTGGCACCCGCACATACCACGGCTACATCGGTTCTTCCCAGCTCTTCGAGATCGGCAGAGATATCAAAGGTGTGCTCTGCTCCCCGGTGTACCCCTCCGATCCCACCAGTAGCAAATATCTTGATCCCTGCCAGATTGGCGATGATCATGGTAGAGGCTACTGTCGTAGCACCGTCCAGCTTATAGGCGATGATAAAGGGGATATCTCTTCGGCTGGTTTTGACGACATCTTGACCTGCTTTTCCCAGCCTATCGATCTCTTCGTGTGTCAATCCGACCTTCAATCGCCCTTGAACGATGGCGATCGTCGCAGGTATTGCCCCGCCCTCTCGGATGATCTTCTCTACGGTGAGGGCTGTCTCTACATTCATCGGATAGGGCATCCCATGAGAGATGATTGTGGACTCAAGCGCCACGACTGGTTTGCCCTTTTCGAGTGCTTCTCGTACCTCACTGCTGATGTCGATATATGCTTCATAAGCCTGCATGACATTTCCTTTTTCTTTATAATTTCTGATGGGTAAACTCCAGATCTTCCATCATCGCTTCGACACTGCGTGAAGCGATCTCTGGATGGATGGTGTCCTCTGAGAGTATTGTCATGAGTGAGGCACCCATGGCAAACCTGACGGCATCTTCTGTCTCTTTCTGCTTACATAAGCCATAGACCAGACCCGCTGCGAAAGCATCGCCTGCACCCGTGGCACTGACCATCTCAACAGATGCAGAGGTGATGATCCCCTCTTTGTTTCGGGTCTTATAATACACGCCCTCGGCTCCCATCGTGATAAAACTATGCTGTACACCTTGCTCCATAAAGTACCTGCCTACTTTTTGCAGATCTTTCTCTGTGTGTATAGCGATACCCGACAAGACCTCTGCTTCGAGTTTGTTGGTTTTGATGGTATGAAAATGTCCCAACAAGTACTTTGCCTTCACTGCCTTATTGGCTGAGACAGTATCCAGGACAAAAGGCACATCATACTGCGTCACAAGATACTCTAAAATCTCCGGAAGATTGGTATCGACGACACAAAAGCGTGCATTTTTGATGATACTAGCATGCTTTTGTATATATGCTACATCAAGTCTGTGTAAAATATCCATGTGGGCGATCCCGACATGCATATCCCGTGTCTCATTCAACACAGACAGATAGGTAGAAGTAGGCGCATCGACTACCAGTGCCTCTTCCATATCAAGTCCGATGGCTTTGGCATGATCCAGCACCCTCTTGCCGTGGGCATCATTCCCCACCACACTCAAAAACTTTGTCTCTATTCCCAGTCTGGTGAGATTTTCTGCGATATTCCTACCTACGCCACCCAGTGAAGTCTTGACCACGCCAGGATTGGAATCTCCGAGGAGGAGCTCTTCATTGGGATACCCTTCTATATCAATATTGGATCCACCGATGACACATATATAGGGGGTGCGAGGTGTGTCTGTTTTGTTTTGGGTCATGGGCAGCTCTTTTGTATCATGGTTAGGTTATAAAAACATTTTATCCAAAATTGCCTATCAGGCTATTGGCTCAGTACCCCAGTTCTTCACCTACGATAATGATCGTCGTCCTTCCCGGCTTGTCTGCAGTGATAAAAGCAAACTTGTTGGCGATATTCTCTTCGTTGTATCGTGGTTCTTTGCCCATGGAGATCGCTTTGGCATTCATGCGTTCGATATTTTTGGGTGCAGCGATCCCACGGATACGGCCAAAGCCCTCTTTGACACTCTCGACAATCTTGTTTTTACTGACAATCAGGAGCACTTTACGCGGGCCAAAGATCTGTGCGGCTACCCTGTTGCCATCCCCATCAGCATTGACCAGCTCTCCCTTTTGGGTGATAGCATTGCAGCTGGTGATATAGAGATCACTCACCAGCCCTTGTCTTCGACGCTCCAGATTCTCCTCCATAGTGATACCCGGCTCATACTGGTTGGAGAGCCGTATCTCCTCCTGCTGTGTCAGCCATTCCAGCAACCCGATCTGCTGTACGGTAGTGGAACCACCCAGCCCGATATGCATCCCGGACTCAACAAAGCCTTTAGCAATCTCTAAAGCTTCCGACCCTGTGGCTACTTCTATCACCTCGAAACCATTTTTTCTGAGATTCTCTATCGTTGTAAGCATCTCATTCTCCTTATACCTGTGCAAGTGCGGGTTTGGCACCTACTACTTTTTTGTGCAGGAACATAGTGACCACAAAAAGAGTGATCCCTACAATATGCACATCAGGAACCAGGTCAAAATGACCCTCCAGACCCAGCAATGAGTCTTGTGAAAGAAGCAGCAAGCTACTCATCCCAAACAGCAGGCGCTCCCAAATCGCTAATTTATGATCCCAGAAATTCTCCACAAAGGTGGTAAATGCCACCAGCCCTACCATCGCAAATCCAAAGACCTCAAAACGCTCAGGCCATGTGCCTGCTACCAGCGGAGAAAAGGCAAAGAGCAGTGGCACGATATAGAGCCCCTTGCCCAGTACCCATGACTGGAGCCCCGTCTTCATAGGATGGGTTCCTGCGATCCCCGCTGCGGCAAAGGCTGCCAGGCAGACCGGCGGTGTGAGGTTGGAGTCCTGAGAAAGCCAAAAAATGATCAGGTGTGCTGCAAGCAGGTAGTTGACCGCTTCAGGTACTACGACACCTGCCCCTACCAGTGCTGCCATCTCAGGAGAAAGCATCAATCCCACCAGTGCCGGAGCGGAAAGTACAGCCAACACCACATAGGATGCGGTCACTGGAAGCCCCATTCCCAATATCAGTGAAGCAATAGCGATCAAAAACAGGGCAATGATCAGCTGTCCTTGCGACCACTCCATGATCAGCTGGGAAAAGATCACCCCGATACCGGAGATATTGATCGCACCTACAATGATACCGACCCCCACCAGCAAGACACCCGTAACAATCATATTTTTGCTGCCCAGCGCCAAAGCATCAAGGACTTCTCTGATCCCCATGCGTTTCTTTTTGGTCAGCCAGGAAGAGCCGATGATCGCAATAATAGCGATACCTGCAGCATAGGTAGGCGTAAAGCCGTAAATTAGTAGTCCGATCAGGGTTGAGAGCGGGATCAAGAAATGCGCCCCTTCTCTCAGAATCGGCATCAATTCTGTATCAGTCTGCTGTATCTGCAGATTGTGCTTCTTGGCATGGATATGGATATAGAACCCTATCGAAGCAAAATAAAGGATGGCAGGCAGGATAGAGACCACGATGATTGTCACAAAAGGGATCTGTGTGATCTGCGCCATGATAAAGGCTCCCGCTCCCATGATGGGCGGCATGATCTGTCCTCCGGTAGAGGCTGCTGTCTCCACACCTGCAGCAAAGATCGGTTTGAAGCCGTTGCGTACCATCATCGGGATGGTGATAGAGCCTGTGGAGACGGTGTTGGCCACGGCTGAGCCAGAGATTGTCCCCATCAATGCCGAGGAGAAGACCGCCACATGTCCCGCACCCCCACGAAAACGCGAGGTCAGTACCGTAGAGAGATCGACGATAAAATCCCCTGCCCCGCTTTTGAGCAAAAAGGCAGCAAAAAGGATAAACATAAACACATAGGTAGAAGAGATCGTAGCGATCGACCCGAAGAGACCCTCCGAAGTAAAATACATACGGTAGAGAAAACGGGAAACTGTCATGCCTCCAAAGGCAAAGACACCTGTCAGTAACTTACCAAAGTAGAGGATATAGCCGATCGCAGTCAGCATGATCGCCGGGATAATCAGCCCTGTGGTTCTACGGACGATCTCTATGGAGAGTAGAATAGAGAGTACCGAAACGGCCAAATCCCAAAAGCGCATGGTGCCGTCGGCCTCCTGATACAGTGACTCTTCAAATCCCATCAGATAAAAGAAGGGGATCAATGCCAACAGTGCCAAGAGAATATCAAACAGCGGGACACGATCCTCATCTGAACTCTTGAATACCCGATAGCTCAGAAAGCCTAGCGATGCGAGAAAAGAGAAGTGCGCAGCATTGAACCAGAGGTCACTCAGTCCTCCTCTGATATTGATATAAAAATGAAAGATCGAGATCGCAATGGCATAGATATAGATGAATTTTTCCATCTTCTGTTTACTGACACTCCACATATATGCTGACTCCTCGTGATAGTCTCTTGAGCGCTACGGAGGAGATGGGTAGCACTCAAGAGGCGATCATTCTACAGGCGGGAGACGCCGGAAGCATCTCTGCAACGGCGCATGTCCTGCCTGATGGGTTTATTTGGCGATCAGTCTGTCAGGGATATCGATCCCCTGCTCTTTGTAGTACTTGGCAGCACCGGGGTGCAGCGGCATAGGTAGTCCGGCGATCGCTTTTTTGATATCCATGACCTTGGTAGCCTTATGCACGGTGTTGAGGAACGGAAGGTTCTCATACATTGTTTTTGTCAATAGATAGACTGTCTCGTCAGGCGTATCCTTGGTCACAACCAAAAGGTTTGGCTGTGCGATGGTGTTGATCGCTGCCTTTTGCCCAGGATAGGTGTTTTTGGCGATCACATAGCGTGTCCACACAGGGTAGGAAGCCTGGATCTTTTTGACATCTGCATCAGAGAACTCCAGATGCTTGATCTTGTCTGCCCCGATCGTCGCATAGGCATTGGTCACGGCAGAGGTTGGAGGCCCTGAGGGAATATTCATCCCCATGATCTTGCCATCTTGGAGCGCTGTAGCGCTAGGCCCATAGCCGAGGAACTGTAGATCCATCTTGGAGTAGTCGATACCCAGAGCGCTCAATACCGTCTGTCCTGAGACGCGTGTACCGGAGTTTCGCTTACCTATGGAGAACTTTTTACCATACATATTTTTCATATCCATAATGTTGCCGGTTTTGGCGATCTCATTATAGACCACGAACTGCTCGACATTCTGCCAGAGCATAGAGACAGAGCGAAGGTTTTTTCTGGGTTTGCCCTCATACTTGTCTTTGCCCTGCCATGCCATAGAGCCAAACAGACCCTGAAGGATGGCAAAATCCACCTCACCCTTATCGATCATATCGACATTTTCACCGCTCCCTGCACTGGTAATGGCCGAAAATGTCATTTTGTATTTTTTGGCGAGTTTGAGGCTGGCGATCGTAGCGATCCCCACACCCACAGGATAGTAGGTACCACCTGTACTGGCGGTTGCAATGATATACTTTTTCTCCTTGGCAGCGCTCGCCTGGGTAACGAGTGCTGCTGTGAGTGCGGAAGTAAGCAGTACTTTTTTGAATAGTGATCTTTTTGTCATATATGACTCCTTTGAACAGTTAAGATGAGGTATTATATTCAAAGTGCCACTAAAGTTTCATTAATGTGTTAAATATTTATTGCTATTCTCTCTGGTGTTACGATAGGTGGCTACACTACTCCACCATATACCCCTGGCCTTTTCGGGAAAGGATAAAATCCTCTCTTTTAATTTTATCTTTCAGGCGCTTGACTACGGTTCGGAAAGTAGAATCAAGCTTTTCTGTGGTTCCCCAGATCTCCTCTTTGAAGGTATCGGTCTTGACGATCTTGCCTTTGGCGCGCATAAGGATATCGAGTACCTGGGTTTCCCGCTTGGAGAGCTTGACGATCCTTCCCTCTTCGTAGAGCAGTTTTTCATATTTGTCGTAGGTGTAGATTGCGTTGATTCTGATATTACTTTCTCTGTCCTTGAGCACATCCTCTTTCGCTTTTTGCAGCATACCCATAACATTGTCTACATTGAGCGGCTTAACGAAGTACCCCAATACCCTGAGGTTGATGGATTTGAGCAGTTTCTCTTCGTCCTGATAGGCAGAGACGATGATAAATTTCTGCTCATTGTTGATCTTATAGATAGTCTCCAGCATCTCCATACCATCCATATTGGGCATCTTGATATCAGTCAGTACCAGATCAAATGCGGTACCGTTCTCCTGACTCTTTTTGTAGATCTCCAGCCCTTCCAGACCATCTTCTGCCACTACCACCTCTTCAAAGATCGTATTGAGATAAAAACTCAGTATCTCTCTGGCATCCTTCTCGTCTTCGCACAAAAGCACTCTTGTTCTGATCATTGCATTCCCTTTATGATAAATTCAACACCTTCATCTCTGTTCTGGGCTGAGATCTCTCCCCCCATACTGTTCTCTATAATCATCTTGGTCATATAGAGCCCTATGCCTGTCCCTTTGTCTTCAAATTTGGTCGTAAAGTAAGGTTCAAACATTCTTTCCAATACTTCCAACTCTGCAAATCCTCCATTATTATAGATACGGATAGTATCTTCTACTATAGTTATAGCAATTTTTCCTTGAAATTTCCCTTTTTGAGCCTTTTTTGTCACTATAGCGTCTTTCGCATTGGAGAGAATATTCAGAATCGCCTGTTTAAATTCATTTTCATAGCCATTGACTCTCAGAGGCTTTCCGCTTATCGTCACATCGATGCCGCTTTTTTCAAGCTGTGTACCCATGATTGAGAGGGTCGCCTCTATCGCCTCTGCTACACAGAAAGGTGCCTTCTCTTTGCTGGGCTGATAAAAATCTCTAAAATCATCGATTGTGTTGGACATATACTCGATCTGTGCTTTTGCTCTATTGACAAAGTCATCCATTTTCTCTTCGACAAATGCCTTGTCTTTGGCATTGTCACGGATGAAATACAGGATCAGCGAGATATTGTTGAGCGGTTGCCGCCACTGATGCGCGATCGCTCCGATCATCTCTCCCATCGCTGCCATTTTATTTTGCTGGATGAGCATACGGCGCTTCCGTTCATTTTTGGCCAGCTCTTTTTCTACCAGCGCTTTGAGTTTTTTGTCGGCCTGCTTCTTCTCATCGATATCCATACTCATCATCGAGAGCCTGATAGGTTTGCCATTTTTGTCCACAAAGGCCTTTCCGCGCCCCAGTACCCAGATGTAGTCTCCATTCTTCTTTTTGAGTCGATATTCGCAGATCAGATGCTCTTTGTCCTCATCAGAGGTATGTGTCCGGATATCCTCTATCACCCGGTGTACATCTTCGGGGTGAATGATACTCAGCCAGTCATCATAGGATCTGACATCCGCCCTCTCGTAGCCCAGCATATCCAGCCACTTTTTGGAAAAGAATGTCTTCTTTGTTCTGAAGTTTGTATCCCACAGTCCGTCATTGGAGGCAATGACCGCCAGCTCATAGCGCTCTTTGAGGCTTTTGATCTGCCGGCTTTTTCTCTCCTCTCTGCGGTTGAATGCTGCAAAGATCTTTTTGATATAGTCCGAGAAAAGCACCGTAAATGCCAAAAGTACAATACCAGCCAGAATGATAGCGATCGCAAGACTGTTTCTGTGCTGGATCAGTCTGTTTTTGATCACGAGTATTTTTTGATCATACTGTTTCGTACCCACACCTTTTGTGTGGGCGATACCGATAGAGATATCATACTTTTCGATCCCGTAGAGAATACTGTCTGAAGGCATCGCACCGTCCCTCTGCCATTTCATCTGGTTGTACAGATTGTAGACTTTTGCTCCTTCCTGGTCATGCAGCCAAAAATAATATCCTTTGGGGTTGTAGAGTCCGCTTGCGATCGCGTTGATGTAGGCAGTGGTCGTAAGGTTTTTAAAATAATCAATGGAGGAGAATGCACCAATATATATCCCCGCACGCTCATCCGTCACGAAGTAGCTCAGCTGTATGGTCTTGGTCAGATCATTTTTCCAGTACATCGCGGAGTCGTCACCCTGTGACTTCATGTACATCAGTGTGATATCGAGATGTCTTTTGCCGCGCTTGGAGCCGAAGATCAGTGTCCTGATACTGCGTGCCACTTTTTGCCCATGCAGGATGTTGAGTGCATTGTCAAAGAGTAGAAACCTGATACCCCCTTGTGCCTCCATCTCTTTTATATAGCGTATCAGTTTGCGTTTTCTCTCTGAGCTGTTTTCGAGCCCCATACTGACACCTTTGAGTATATGGACAGACCGTTTTAGTTTTGTTTCCACTTTGGAGAGGTTGTTTTTGACCTGTTTCTCTACGGAGTTGACATAGGTACTGAGGTGGTTTTTCTCTATAAATTTCTGCTGCTGGGTATAGAGTTTTATTTCGCTGTGCTCTTGGTATTGGGTGGTCAAAAAGAGGATGATCAGCGAAAGTATTATAAGCAGCCCGATAAACACAGGCGGTACATAGGTCAGGATCTTTTCGATATCGCTTAGTTTGTATATTCTTTTATGCACCGGTATCTCCTCTGTGTGACAGCCTGGAGAGCGTCGGAGCGAAGGCTTTGGTGCTGACACTGACCCTGTCACCTACACTGAGCATCTCGCCTTCGGCAGTACTGATCACCACCTCCACAATCTGCTGCCCGATCGCGATGATCGCCACAGCCACCACATCAGCAGGCACGATCTCCAGTACCTCTCCCTTGAAGGAGAACTTCTGGCTCCCGGTCGTACGCAGCAGCACCTCTTTGGGGATACCGTCTGCCACCACTTTCCCCTGCTCCAGCACCACTACCCGCTCCGCCATACGGTAGATCTCACTGGGCTCATGCGAGACCATCACCGTGGTCGTACCAAACTCCCGATGCAGAGAGAGTATCTCCTGCTGGAGTGCCGCACGCATCACAGGATCGAGCGCAGAGAGCGGCTCATCGAGCAGTAGCAACTGCGGTCGCCCCATCATCGCCCGACACAACGCTACCCGCTGCTGCTGCCCACCACTGAGGCTCTGTGGTTTCCTGCCTCTGAGCGGCAACAGTCCTGTCATCTCCATCAGCTTCTCCCCCAGCGCCTTGTCGCTACGCACATAGAGCAGATTTTCCTCCACCGTCATATGGGGAAACAACGCATAGGACTGAAACACCATCCCTACCCCTCGTTTCTGCGGTGGCAGTGACTTGCCGTCATCCAGCCATGCTTCCTCTCCCATCACGATCTGTCCCTGCGCCGCCTCCAGCCCTGCCAATACTCTAAGCAATGTCGTCTTGCCACTCCCACTCACCCCAGAAAGCGCCACAAAAGCACCCTGCGCTATCGTCAGGTCGATGTCTAGGGTCATCTCTGCTGTGGTGCCATGGAGGGGCTTGGTGATGTTTATGGTTAGCATAGTGGCTCCTTGCGGGCATGGTTAAATAGTGAAGTAAGTGTACCATCCCCCTGCTTGCATCCCCGTAGGGTGCGTTTGCCAACGCACCAAATATTCATTATCACAGTAGCTTCTCCACCCACAGACAAACCAGCTCCATGCTTTCCCCTTGTAATCGATATGATAATTATAGCCAAATTTGTGGTGTTCTCTGGGGACAACACCCCACGGTATTATGCAATTTGAATTTTACTATAACTCGCCATTGGTAGGGTGTTGTACCCTTACAACACCGATAATTTGAACGGCTGAAACGGTAACAAAATTTAATATGCACGCTATATTGACATTGACGGTGTTGTGAGGGCACAACACCCTACACACATAATATGACAATTTGACATATTTTTAATACATTATTACCATCTATGCTATTATCTCATATGTCGAATTATAAACGAATATATCTTGATGGGTATAGCTATTTTATCACCATGGTTACACAAGGAAGAAATCCTATACTCGTAGACCATATTACGCTTCTGCGTGATAGCTTCAAGCGGAGCAAACAACGGTATGATTGCCAGCTAGATGCTATTGTCATTTTACCTGACCATATCCATATGATACTCACACCCAAAAACCCTCACGAATACTCCAAAATTATCACCCGTATCAAGCGAAGTTTTGTGTATGGGCTAGATGCATCACTCAAAGAAAAAGCCAAACTACATCTAAGCTCCTCCAGCTACAAACGCAAACTCTCAGGCATCTGGCAAAAAAGATTTTACGAACATACCATAAGGGATGAAAAGGACTGGTTTGAAAAGATGCACTACATACAACACAACGCTGTCAAGCATGCCTATGTCGACACATGGGAGGATTGGAAATATTCATCATTCGCAAAAAAACCGTATTGATGGTGTTGTCATGGGACAACACCCTACCAAAACCCACCATCATTAAATTCATTCCTTATATCAACCGTAGGGTGTTGTACCCTTACAACACCGATAATTTGAATGGCGAGCATATTCATAAATGCATCATATTATGTCATTCACATTTGTGGTATTATGGAGGCACGACACCCTACAACACCGATAATTTAACAGTATGCATATCTCAATATTAAATGCCCCTACACCCCAATCCCACGCCGTTGCCGTCCATTGAAGAGATAGACCGTCAATAACACCAGGAAACTCACTGCTACCATGATGCCGCTGTAGATATGGGCTGAGGCATAGTCCATCGTCTCTACCATCTCGTAGATGGCTACGGAGGCGACTTTGGTCTCATCAGGGATGGAGCCTCCCACCATGAGGACGACACCAAACTCCCCTACCGTGTGGGCGAAGGTAATGATGAGTGCAGAGAGCAGCGCGGGTTTGATATTGGGCAGGGCGACTCGGAAGAGGGTCTGGAGTCTGCTCTTGCCACTGACATAGGAGGCCTCCAGCATCTGTCTGTCCAGTGTCTCAAATCCTCCCTGAAGTGGCTGCACCATAAAGGGGAGTGAGTAGAAGCAGCTTGCTACCACCAAGCCTGTGAAGTTAAAGACCAGACTCACATCAAAGGTCTCTTTGAAAAATGCCCCCAGTGGGGAGTGTTGTGAAAGGGCGATGAGGAGATAGAACCCCAGTACCGAAGGAGGCAGTACGATCGGCAGTGCGGTGACTGCTTCGAGGAAGGGTTTGGTACGTGATCTGGTCTGAGAGAGATACCATGCCAGAGGGAGGCTGATAGTAAACAATATCAGCGTCACCACCCCTGCCAGCTTGAAAGAGAGAAAAAATGGAGTAAAGTTCATAGTTGTTAATATCTCAGTCATTTAACTACCTCTACGATAGAGAGTTCACTCGCCTTGATGAGCATCGTCACCGCTTCTCCTGCTGTCAATCTCATACGCTCTGCAGAGCCTCTGGTGATGATCGATTCGAGCCTGTATCCCTCTGCATCCAGCCCGATGCTACTCAGCAGTTTGCCTTGTTTTACATTGGTAATCGTAGCAGGAATGAGATTGGTATAGCTGACACTCTCGGCAAAGGATGCCGTAGAGGTTTTTGCCAAGGCGATATAGGTGGACTTGATAGTGAGTATCACCACACACCCTACCCTCACCTCTGCGCCAAGCTCCAGACTCATCATCCGAAGCTGGGTACCCTCAAAATCAAAGGTCACGATATGCAGGCTCCCCTCTGACTCTATCTGTGTGATGGTGGCTTGGAATCGGTTCATGGCAGGGTGTATCCGTAAGCTTGAAGTATCTTGCCTGCTTCAGGGCTCAGCATATAGTCATACCAGGATCTGACCTCGGCATTGGCTTTGGCAGTGCTGAGGATCACCATCCCCTGATCTATGGGGGTATAAAGCTTGGGATCTACTGCGATCCACTGTTTGCCTTCCTTGTACTGTGTCATACGGGGGCTACAGAGAGAAGAGCGGGCGATGAAGCCACTGTCCGCAGCTGTCACCGTATGCGCCACCGTCTGAGAGATCGACTCGCCATAGACAAACTTTGGCCGGAGCTTCTCCAGCAAGCCTGCTTTGCGAAGGACTTCGAAAGAGGCTTTGCCGTAGGGGGCAGTTTTGGGGTTGGCAATGGCGATGGTATGGATAGTGGGAGAGGTGAGTATCTCCAAACCCCTGGAGAAATCCCTCTCCTCCATACTCAAAAGCGCCAGCGCCCCTCGTGCATAGATACGGGGCTTGTCTGTTGCCAATCCTTCATTGTAGAGTGCTTGAGGGTATGCCATATCTGCTGCCATGAGCAGATCATAGGGGGCACCGTGGCGTACCTGGGCCACCAGCTTGCCTGTACCGCCCAGTGTAACTTGGACTTTGGTATCGGAATGTGTGCGTGTAAATGTCTGGACAAGCTTCGGGATCGCATAGCTGACATTGGCTGCTACAGCGATACGAATGGTGCCTGCCTGAACTGAAAAGACAGAAAGAAATATCAAAAATAATGATCTCAATGCAATGCTCTTTTGGTTTTTGTTATTATACCTTATTAACCTAATCCCTCGCATCTGCCAGCGTCAAGGCAAACAGTACCTCTACCCCATGTCTCTCTAGCTCCTGCTGTGCCTCCTGGAGCGTCACCCCTGTGGTGATAATATCATCGATCAAGATCACTTCGATTCCTGCCTCTCCCGTATAGCGAAAGTCTCGGGGATGCTCGAGCCTGAACTGTAGAGATTTGCCCGCATAATGCACCCTGTTTTGTGCCAGCAGTGCGGTGTGTGCCGGTATGATCTTGTGGCTTTTGGCATAGTGAGAGAGCAGTGCGGTGTGGGCATAACCATGCGTTACCTGCTCATCGATAGCCAGCAGTGTTACCGGCATATCAATGTGCGAGGCAAAATCATCCAAAAAAGGCTTGAAAAATGCTTTGGAAAAGTAGCGGTAGAGACGGTAGCCAGCAGGTGTATGTTTCGTCAGAAGAAAAGGCTCGATATTTTTATATTTGAAGAGGCTGACTACCTCTAGCGTACCGACCTTGCGTCGGGTGGTAGTCGGGACGAAGAGCCGTGCATGGCAATCAGCGCAGATCACCCGCCAGGAGAGCCTGTGACAGCTGAGACAGCGCATTATGCCTCCATGGATCTGAGAAATGCCTTGTAGATCTCTTCGAGCTCATGGTCCTCTTTTTTCATGGTCTCCATATCGCCTGACTGTATCGTATGCTCCAACACCGCAATCCGTTTGATCAGGTATTCAAAAAGTTCCTTGTTGATATCAGGCATGATATTGTGACTGAGTGGTACTTTGCCGTCTATCCGCTTGGTCATGTGCGCAGGCACACCCACTGCGGTACACTCTGCATCTACATCATTGACCACGACAGAGTTGGCACCAACCTTGGCCTCTCTGCCTATGGTGATATTGCCCAGTACCTTGGCACCGGCACCGATCACGGCACCATCTTCTATCGTGGGGTGTCGTTTGCCATGCGAGAGGCTGACACCGCCCAGAGTCACCTGCTGATAGATCAGGACATCATTGCCCACGATCGCGGTCTCTCCGATCACTACCCCTGTGGCGTGGTCGATAAACACCCGCCTGCCTATCTGGGCACCGGGGTGGATATCTACCCCGGTAAGCAGTCGAGAGAGTCCAGAGATAAAGCGGCCCATCAGTCTAAATCCCTTCCCAAAGAGCAGGTGTGCAAAACGGTGAAAAAAGAGTGCCCAAAGCCCCGGATAATTAAAAAGAAGCTCAAAACGGGAACGCAAGGCTGGGTCACACTGCTTGACCGTCTGAAAATCCTCTTTTATCAGTGCAAAAAGCCCCATCCCTACCCTTTCTTTTTTGCTGTAATAATAGCCTGAATGGTCTTAAGGTAGCTATTTTCGCCCAGATAGAGATAGAGTTTGCCTAAAATATCCTGTTTTTGCTTCTCATTCATAGAGGTTGACGCTTCGATCATGTGCTTCAGTGAGCGGTCGATTTCGTCCGTATCATAGTCCAGGTCATCCAGTACATCCATAAGGTTCTGTGCATCAATCATATCAGAGAGCTGATACCTCCCTGTCTCATCAAAGGTCACTACAATCTCGGTGGGATGGGTGAAGAGATTATGCTGCATCCCCAGCACCTCCTGATAAGCGCCAGTGAGGAAAAATGCCAGGAAATACTCCTCCTGCTCCACATCTATGTCATGCAGGTGCAGTGGCTGTGACGCATCAAATGCTATCTCTCCGTCGCTGTCACAGGTGATATCCCAGATGCTCGCCGGGCGGGTAGGCTTCTGACTAAGGTGAGAGATCGGCATGACCGGGAAGCTCTGCCCCAGCCCCCAAAAATCAGGTACGGACTGAAACATCGAGAAATTCACCAGATACTTCTCCTGGATACGACTTTCCAGTCGCTTAAGCTCATCCGTATCCTCGTCTTTCAGCAGAAAAATCGCCTTTTTGATGATAAGATTGACCAATATCTCGGTATTGGAGCGATCCTCCAGATCGATATAGCCCAGATCAAAGAGCGTCAACAAGCTCTCCATATGGTCAAGCGCGTCATGGAGATACTCTTTGGCAGTGGCTCTCTTGATAGAGGTGTAGAGTGCATAAAGCTCCTCTATCAACGGCGGATTACTCTCCTTGAGCCGTAATCCGCTCTCATGATACTCTTGACTGAACAGCTCCAGCACAGGCGCAACAAGCACCGCATGGCTGGCAGCGATGAACCGGCCTGATTCGGTATAGATATCTGGCTCCTCCACCCCCTTGCTCCGTGCGATCTCCTGCATCAGAAAGACCACATCATTGGCAAACTCTTTGAGCGAATAGTTAC
>JALWVW010000078.1 GCA_027079365.1 Campylobacteraceae bacterium
AAAGAGAACAAGCTGCCTATCGCCGTGTGTAATATGTTTGGTAAAGGCAACCTGCTTGCTGTGGTCAGCGGGGATACTTCCAGCTGCTCTATCGTAAAATAAATTAGAAACTAAAAGGACAAAAATGAGACTAGAAGTATTGGTGGCAGAAGCACTGAAGCGTGTGGACAATGATCGTTATCTATTGGCAAAAGCTATCGGAAAAAGAGCCAATGAGCTCAGTGGAGGAAGTGCACCTCTGGTAGATATGGATATTAAAAAGTCCAAGGCTACAGATATTGCACTCCGTGAGATAGCCGAAGGTAAACTAAGCGTTTCCATCAGCAGCTGATCGGGTGTCAGGGATGATTGACTTGTTGGAAAAAATCGGGCAAGTCAAGAGCATCGCTGCGGCCAAAGAGTGTCTGGCAGAACAGGTAGAGATCACTGCACCGATCGAAGCCGCACTTGCGCTAGCTATCAAGATGCATGCAGGGCAATATCGCAAAAGTGGTGACCCTTATGTCGTGCATCCTATTGCTGTAGCTGCCATTACAGCTTCGTTCAGTGCCGATGAGACAATGGTGATCGCAGCATTACTGCATGATGTGGTAGAGGATACAGAGTACAGCATAGAGGAGATAGAGGCAGGGTTTGGCAAAGATGTTGCACATATCGTGGCAGGATTGACAAAGATTGTCATGATCCGTGATAAAAATCTTGCTGCTTCAGGCAAGGATGAGCGGATCAGCAGTTCAGCATTGAGCTTCCGAAAGATGCTGATTGCCTCTATTGAAGATGTCAGGGTGTTGATTATCAAACTCTGTGATAGGTTGCACAATATGTTGACGCTGGATGCACTGCCTCCTATCAAACAGCAGCGGATATCCGAAGAGACACTGGTGGTCTATGCGCCTATCGCACACCGACTCGGTATCTCCCGGATCAAAAACCATCTTGAGGATCTTAGCTTCAAGTATATCTACCCCAATGAATATCAAAAAATAGATGCCTATATCAGATCCAATGACCAGAGTCTGCATTTTAACCTCAATGCCTTTATTGAAAAAGTAAAAAAAGCACTGCACAAAGCAGGCTATCACTGGGAAGATTTTGAGGTGATTGGTCGGGTTAAACACTACTACTCCATCTATCTTAAAATGCAACGCAAAGGGGTAGGGATCGATGAAGTACTGGATCTACTGGCGATCAGAATCATTGTCAAAGAGTCTTTGGAATGTTATGAAGCGCTAGGTGTAATTCATCTGGAGTTCACACCGCTGATCTCCAGATTCAAAGATTATATTGCATTGCCCAAAGAGAATGGGTATCAGACTATTCATACCACACTGTTTGATGAGGAGGGTATCGTTGAGGCGCAGATCCGTACGCGTGAGATGCACCAGCTGGCAGAGTATGGTGTGGCTGCCCACTGGAAATATAAGGGGGGGCTGGAATATGTCAACCTGGAGTGGCTCAAGGGACTGAATTATCAGAATGAATCAGTGGAAGAGTTTTACGAGTTGGCAAAGAGTGATCTTTTTTCTGAGGAGATCTCGGTCTTTACTCCCGAGGGAGACTATTTTACGCTCCCTAAAGACTCCGTGGCACTGGACTTTGCCTATGCAGTACACTCAGAGATTGGAGAGACTGCCACAGGTGCATTGATCAACAAAGAAAAAGCCTCTCTTCTCACTATCCTCAAAAACGGTGATATTGTTAAAGTTATCACAGATGGAAAGCCTAGAATGCACTGCTCTTGGGAGAGTACAGTCAAAACCTCCAAGGCCAAAAGTGGTATTCGGGCACAGTGTAGAAAACGTCTACGGGAAGTAGATGAGTACACCAGCTACAATATTTTGGCTACGCTCTTCGGGAAAAGCCCACTTTTTATCAAAGAGACAGTGAGGGCATATCGGGGAGATGCCACCATCGCTAAAGCAGCAGAATATCTGGATGCACTTAAGGAAAAAATTCATAAAATTTCCCGGTTGGAAAATATTAAAGAGGTGCGCTTTTGGGAGCTTCTGAAAAAGGGTTACAAGAAGCCGCAGCTCAGAGAGAAAGAGCATTTCATCTTCTTTACCAACAAGCAGGTAGAGGGGATAGAGTTTGACTATTGCTGTCACCCTAAGGTGGGAGATGATATTGTAGCATTTTATAAGCATAACAAGGCTATTATTCATCATAAATTATGTATGCATGCCTATGGGAAAATCATGGCGGGTGAGCCTATGCTATTTGTACAATGGCGCAACACGAAGATGCCTCAATACCGACTCATAGTTAGTCTTCCAAACCAAAAAGGCGAGTTGGCAAAACTTCTGATGAAGCTTTCAGTGATGAAACTTAATGTCATCGGTATAGACTTTGGCATCAGTAGCAGCGAAAGTGCTGAGTATTGCCATATCGAGGTGGAGTCAGAAAGGGCTGACAAAAAAGAGATAGAAAACGAAATAGGTAAGAAATTTAAACTGATAGACATTATCGCACTAGATGATGCCTACAACCACTAAGAGGAGATGAGAGATGAGTGTTGCAGTCGCTATGGCAGAGATAGAACGGGGGATCGCTGAGATCATTGATCTGGCATATATCGAGAAAATCATTACACGATACTATAAGACGGGCGAGCCTTATTATGTCAAGTTAGGTCTGGACCCTACGGCACCTGACCTGCATCTGGGGCACACGGTGATCCTGCAGAAGCTCTCTGTCTTTCAAAAGTTCGGTGGTATTGTACAACTTTTGATCGGAGATTTTACCGCGATGATCGGTGATCCTACCGGTAAAAATGAGACCAGAAAAGTACTTGATAGAGAGACAGTCAAAACCAATGCCAAAACCTATCAGGAGCAGGCATTCAAGATCCTTGATCCGAAAAAAACAGAGCTGGTGTTCAACTCTAGCTGGCTGGATGCACTGGGGGCAGATGGGATGGTGCAGTTGACCACACAGTTCAATGTGGCACGTATGCTGGAGCGTGATGACTTTTCCAAGCGCTTTAAGAGTGGACAGAGTATCTCTATTTCAGAGTTTATTTATCCACTCTTGCAGGGCTATGATTCTGTGGCACTCAAATCTGACATTGAATTAGGTGGTACAGATCAGAAGTTCAATCTTCTCATGGGAAGACATCTGCAGCGGAACTACAATGTGGGTAAAGAGCAGGCAGTACTCATGATGCCTATCCTTGAAGGGCTGGACGGCGTACAAAAGATGAGTAAGTCTCTAGGCAACTATATTGGCATTACTGATGCCCCCAATGATATCTTTGCCAAGGTACTTTCGATCTCTGATGACCTGATGTGGCGTTACTATGAACTATTGAGCGCACGCTCTCTTGAGGAGATCGCTGCACTCAAAGCAGGCGTGGCTGACGGTACAGTACATCCCAAGGCAGCCAAAGAGCAGTTGGCACTAGAAATCACGGCACGTTTTCATGATGAGGCAGCAGCTATAGCGGCAAAAACAGCCTTTGATAATCAATTCAAAGCCAATCTGATCCCAGAGGATATTCCTGAGTTTGAAATGGAGACGGGGATATGGATATGCAAGGCACTGGTGGATGCCGGCATAGAGCCTTCAAGCTCTCAGGCCAGAAGAGATATCAAGCAAAATGCAGTTAGCATTGACCAGAAAAAGATCTCTGATGAAAAGCTGAATCTGAGTAGAGGTATATATGTCCTTCAGGTAGGCAAACGAAAATTTGCAAAGGTAAAGGTGGGATAGATGGAATTGAAACCATTCACAATAGGAAAATATACAATTGAAAAACCGATTATCCAGGGTGGCATGGGTGTGGGTATCTCCTGGGATCAGCTGGCAGGAAGCGTGAGTAGAGAAGGGGCACTGGGTGTGATCAGCTCTGTGGGTACAGGTAACTATGAAAACAGAAAATACGCTGACAAGGTACTCAAAGACAACCGACCTTCCGAAGCAAATAACTTCTACTCTGCCAAAGCACTCAAAGCAATCTTTGAGAATGCCAGAGAGATCTGTGGCGATAAGCCCTTGGCATGCAATGTGCTCTATGCTTCGGTAAACTACGACCAGATCGTCAAAGATGCCTGTGAAGCAGGGGCGGATATGATCATCACTGGTGCCGGGCTGCCACTGACGATGCCAGAAGCTGCCAAAGCCTATCCCGATGTGGCACTGGTACCAATTGTCTCGACTGCCAAAGCACTGCGTATCCTCTGCCGCAGATGGAAAAAGACGCACAACAGACTGCCTGATGCTGTTATTGTGGAAGGACCACTCAGTGGAGGGCATCAGGGCTTCAAGTATGAAGAGTGCTTTCTGCCGGAGAACCAACTCGAAGTGATACTGCCCCCTGTGATAGAAGAGGCAAAAAACTGGGGTGATATGCCAGTCATCGCAGCTGGCGGTGTGTGGGATCATGACGATATCGTCAAGATGCTGACACTGGGTGCCTCTGCGGTGCAGATGGGTACACGCTTTATCGGTACAGTTGAGTGTGATGCACATGAGAACTTCAAACAGGTCATATTGGACGCCAAGGAAGAAGATATCAAACTTCTCAAGTCTCCTGTCGGTTATCCGGCACGCGGGGTCAAAACCCATCTGCAGAAGATGATAGAGGAACATACCGCACCAAAGATCGCCTGTATCTCCAACTGCGTCGCTCCTTGCCAGCGCGGCATAGAGGCAAAAGTCGTTGGCTATTGTATTGCAGACAGACTGAGTGATGCATATGACGGTAAAGTGGATTCCGGACTTTTCTTTACCGGAGCCAATGGCTATAAATTAAACGAGATCACAACGGTCAAGTCACTCATAGAGACATTGATGACAGGTGAAGCATAGGCAATGAGGCGCTGGGCTTTCTTTCTCTTGTGGATGCTGCTCGTCTCTGAGCTTTCGGCATTGAACAGTATCAAGAGTGCCGCGATAGTACAGGGACAGCTGCAGCTCCAGTTTTCCAAACCCGTGGATACTGCACATATTCGTCACTTTGTGCTCAAGAGTAAAAAATCTGTTCGTTATGTATTTGATTTCGGTGATACGATAGTCCATAGGCGAGCCCTAGCCAGAGGGCTTGCCTATAGTTCTGTAAGGTCATTCCGGATCTCCCAGTTTAACGGTACCACGGTCAGGGTAGTGATAGAGGTAGGCAGATCTTATGCGGTGGCACATCGTCAGATAAGCCCTGAATACTATAAGATATCACTGCCTCATGGATATAGTAAAAAGGCAGGAAGCCCTGCAGATCTCTTTGCTTCTATCGCTACAGCAGATAAAAAGCAGTCCACGCGTACGCATACGCACAAAAAAAGCCCCAAGTTGATCAGCAAGCACATCAAGCGACCCAAAAAACGATATACCATTGTTGTGGATCCAGGGCATGGAGGCAAGGACAGTGGCGCACTGGGCGGCAGTAGGCGCTATATGGAAAAAACTGTGGTACTGCAGATAGCCAAGCGGGTGCGTAGTCACCTCAAGAGACTAGGATTCAGGGTCTATATGACCCGCAGTGGCAATCACTTTGTCAAATTGCGTGTGCGTACCCACTATGCCAACCGTAAACGGGCTGATGCCTTTGTTTCGATCCATGCCAATGCCGTAGGCGGACAGAGGCGCTACACGGCAGAAGGCATAGAGACCTATTTTTTGCAGGTCACACGCTCCGCACGCTCCAAGCGGGTAGCAGCCAGAGAGAACAGTGTCGTCTTGCGAGCCAAAGACAGGATATCCAAAAATGTGTTGCTCAATCTCATGACAGCACCCAAAATTGTCATGTCAAACAAGATGGCAATTGATGTGCAACGGGGTATGCTGAGAAATACGCGTGCCAAGTTTCGGGATGTCAATGATAATGGGGTGAGACCGGCACCTTTCTGGGTACTGGTAGGGGCACAGATGCCGGCAGTTCTGGTAGAGACAGGGTACATCACTCACCCCAAAGAGAAAAAGCGTCTCTTTGATCCCCGCTATCAGGAGGCACTAGCCAAAGGGATTGCAGAAGGGATCAGTAACTACTTTGCCAACCGCGAGAAGGAGATGGAGTAGGTGTTGTATTGCTGTACTAGGTTTTAGTGGAAAAGCCCCTGTATTCTTAGAGGAGACCCTACTTCTTCGATAATCTTCTCAGCTGCTTGTTTGGCTACTGCTTTTTGTGGCCTGGATGGTGGACACTCGTTATGTATTATATAGTAGAGTGCAGAAGCAAGCATAGCTTCATGCGGGTCTCCCATGAGATGGCCGATATCATCCTTTGCATAGCAGGTAGCAGGAATGCCGTCAAAACTTGTGCTTACTCCATCGTCATTTTTAACCCGGAAGTTGATCAGAAAGTAGTAGTTTTCCCCGTAGACTCTTGCACTCATCCCGACAGGCTTTCCGTGCGTATTGTTACCGATGGTTATGACATTACTTTCTCCCAGATAGGGCTTAAGTGCAGAGATTACCAGTTCGCTGGCTGAGGCAGAATGCTTGGTGGTGAGAAAGTAGACACGATTCATGGTCAGTTCATTGTTGCCCTGGCTTTTTTGTGCAAAATTGTAGTTCTCATTATATGCTTTATATCGGTTGTTCCAGTCCAGATAGATCAGTCTCTCTCCAGGGTAGGCGTCGGTGATGTTGTCCAAAAGTACTTTGGCAGTATCTACGGAGCCTCCTCCATTGTATCTGAGGTCGATTACCAACTCATCAATGTTGTTTCGGTGAAATTGTGTAAATGCCTCTTCTATTTCGGAGGGGGAAGATCCAGTAAAAGCATCATATCGTAGGTATCCAATGGTTTTTCCTTGGTAGGGGATAATTTTGGATAGTGTGACCTTGTGTGTATATATCCTGGGTGTGACTGTAACTGTACGCTCACTCGCGCCTCTGTGTATCTTGAAAGTCACAGGGGTGTCGAGCCGGAGGCTGGCATCCTTGATTGCGGATTGGGTGACCGGTTTGCCATCAATCTCCAGTATCACATCGCCTCTTTGAAGCTTATTGTAGACAGGAGAGTCTATGAGTACTACTATGATGCGATACTCCCGAGTGTAGCTAAAGCCAAAACCTTGGGTTTTTTGCCTGCTGTAGTTCTCCCACTCCTTCTTTGTCATAGTAAAGCTCCACTTGTCTGGAGGATTGACCCTCAAGGATTCTACCATACTGAGTGGT
>JALWVW010000079.1 GCA_027079365.1 Campylobacteraceae bacterium
CAATAAAAAGAGTTAGAAAAGTGCCTCATCCATCTCTTCGGGCTTCTCAAGCCCCATAAGCTTCAGCACGGTAGGTGCCACATGGTTGAGAGCGCAGCCATCCTTGAGTTTCTCTACACCCTTGGCGATCACAAAACAGCAGACATCCCCTACAGTGTGATTGGTCAGTATATTCCCCTGCGCATCTCTCATCTCTTCGCAATTGCCATGATCGGAGGTCAGCACAACATTGTAACCCTCCTCTTTGGCACGGGTGATAATTCTTCCCAACTCATGATCGACTGCATGCACTGCCTGCTTGGCTGCCTCATAGTTTCCGGTATGTCCCACCATGTCACCATTGGCGAAGTTAACCACGATAAAATCATACGCCTCCTCCATGGCTGTCAGTACTGCTTCTCCTACCTGCGGTGCTGACATCTCCGGCTGGAGGTCATAGGTTTTAACATCGGGGCTGGGGATCAATACCCTGCTTTCGCCAAGATAAGGTGTCTCAATGCCGCCGTTGAAGAAGAAGGTCACATGGGCATATTTTTCTGTCTCCGCCGTATGCAACTGTCTAAGCCCAGCCTCTGCAATCACTTCGGCTAAGGTATGTTTCGGTGCCTCCTTGGGAAAGAGTACCGGGTAAGGAAAGGTTGCATCGTATTGCGTCATGGTGGCTATATGCAGTGGAATAAAAGAGCGGTCAAAGGCATCGAAACTGCGATCTCCCAGTGCTGTCGTAATCTCTCTTACTCTGTCAGAGCGGAAATTTGTCATCACTACCACATCTCCTTCCTGCAATCCGGTATACCCTGCAAAAGCTGCCGGGGCAATAAACTCATCTGTCTCCCCTCTGTTGTAACACGCCTTTAGGTAGTCCTGCGGTGTCTGCGTGACAGAAGGTACCGCCTCTGCGACAGCACGGTATCCTTTTTCTACCCGTTCCCAGCGATTGTCCCTATCCATCGTGTAGAAACGCCCACCGATGGTCGCGATAGAGATATCTGCATCGCAGATCATCTCGATCTGAGCAATGTATTCTGCGGCAGAAGTAGGACTCACATCTCTGCCATCCGTGATCAGATGCAGGTAGACTCTCTTGCCCCTGCTTTTGGCCAATTGTGCCAGACCAATCGTATGGTTGATATGAGAATGCACCCCTCCGTCACTCAGCAGCCCGATCAGATGTACCCGCTCGCCCTTTTTCAATGTTTCGTTTAGAGCACCATTCTGCTCGATACTGCCATCTTCCAGTGCCAGCGATATCTTAACCAGATCCTGATAGAGTACGCGACCACTGCCTAGGGTCATATGCCCTACCTCAGAGTTCCCCATCTGACCCTTAGGTAACCCTACACTGAGCCCATATGTCGCAATCAGTGTTCTGGGAGCAGTTTCAAAAAGCCTGTCGTAAGTAGGGGTAACCGCGTCCCTGAAGGCGTTACAGACACTGTCTGGCTTATATCCTATACCATCTGTGATAATTAATATTGTTTTGTTTTGTTTCATCTTTTGGTCTCTCTGTCAAGTTTTTACTAAAGTTATAGTAAAATACCATTTCTTATCTAATATTTCAATGAACGGGTGGGCATTTTTTGTATTATCTTTATCAGATCTTCGACATCAATCTCTTTGGCTACATCTCTGTGCGTGCAGGAGTGGCATTTTTCTTGGCATTTTGCCTGACGATATTTATGCTCCCCAAGTATCTTGCCTGGGCGATCTCTCGCAAAGCCAACCAACCCATCAATAAGTATGTCCCCATTCACGAAACCAAGCAGCATACACCCACCATGGGTGGTGCAGTCTTTATCGTGGCCACAATGATTGCTTCCCTGCTGACGGTAGATCTCAGCAACTGGTATGTGGTCGGAGGACTGCTCACCATGATCTTGTTTGCACTGATCGGTCTCAAAGATGATCTCGGGAAAATCCTCTCAGGTAACAACCTCGAAGGACTGACAGCCAAAGGCAAATTTGGACTACAGATCGCTGCCTCTATCCTCGTCTCTGTACTGCTGATAGTGTTTGCCCATTTTCCCACAGAGTTCTATGTCCCCTTTCTCAAGACACCACTATTTGATATGGGCTACTGGTCCATACTCTTCTGGACCATTGTACTGGTTGCTGCCAGCAATGCTGTCAACCTTACCGATGGTCTGGATGGACTGGCAACCGTACCTACGGTGATCGGGCTGGCCACACTGGGGATCATTGTCTACCTGATAGGGCATGCGATCTTCTCCAGTTACCTGCTCCTCCCCAACATCAAAGGAGTAGGAGAGGTAATCATCCTCTCCTCTGCACTCTCCGGTGCGCTTATCGCTTTTTTATGGTACAATTGCTATCCTGCCGAGCTTTTTATGGGGGATACCGGCTCACTCTCCATCGGTGCCTTTATGGGGTATATGGCGATCCTTGGCAAAAGTGAAGTACTGCTACTGCTAATCGGTGTCATCTTTGTGATTGAGACTGTCTCTGTCATTTTACAGGTCGGAAGCTACAAGCTTCGCAATAAACGGGTCTTTCTCATGGCTCCCATCCATCACCATTTCGAGATGAAAAAATGGGCTGAGAACAAGATCATCGTCCGCTTCTGGATGATCGCTTTTCTGGCAAATCTGCTGGCACTCATCACACTCAAGATACGCTGATGAAACCCACACTCCTCGGCTATGGAAAAACCACCAGAGCAATCGCCAAGAGGCTTGGTGGGGGGTGTACTTTCTACGATGATAACTGCACAGAGCCTTATGTCGACGGGCACAAAAACAACATTCTACCCTCAACGGCGTTTGATCCAGAGAAAAGTGATCTTGAGATACTAACACCCAGCATTCCGCCACACCATCCACTACTCAAGAAAGCCAAAAACCCGATCAGCGAATATGATTATATACTTTCTCCTGAGTTTTTCGACGCACCTTTGACAGCCATGCATCATATCCAGGAAGGTGCGTTGGCAAGCACACCCTACGCCAAGCCCTTCACCATTTGGATCTCCGGCACCAATGGCAAAACTACTACCACGCAGATGCTGACACACCTCCTTTCCAAGAGAGGGGCACTGTGCGGAGGTAATATCGGTGTGCCATTGGCAGAGCTCGACCCTGCTGCAGCGATCTGGATACTTGAGTCCAGCTCTTTTACCCTCCACCATACCCGCACCGCATCACCCAATATCTACCTGCTGCTTCCCATCACTCCAGATCATCTTAACTGGCATGGCTCGGCACAAGCCTATGAGGCAGACAAGCTAAGGCCACTACTGACCATGCGTGAAGGAGAGCTCGCACTGGTACCCAAAGGGCTACATCTGCCACATACTGATGCTTGGGTTGTTGAGTATGACAGTCACACTTTTCTGGAAAATTTCTTTGGTCTTGACAGCAGTAAACTGTGCTACAAGGCTGCCTTTTTAGAGGATGCACTGCTCTCTCTGGCCATCACGCGCACCCTCTTTGATGAGACAGACTATGATCTGCTCAATCACTTCCAGCTAGACCATCACCGCCAAGAAGAGATCACCGATGCACAAGGAAAGCTCTGGGTCAATGACTCCAAAGCCACCAATGTGGATGCCACAGTGCAAGCGATACATACCTATGGTGACCGTGGCATACATCTGATCCTGGGTGGCGATGACAAGGGGGTAGATTTGGCAGCACTCATGGATCTCATTGCATCCAAAGAGATCACCCTCTATGCCATAGGCAGCAACCACCACACACTGGTCTCTCTGGCGCAAGCACGACAGATCCCAATACATGACTGCCTGACACTGGCACAGGCGCTTCCTCTGATCGCCGATACCTTGCAGGCAAACGAGGTTGCACTCCTCTCTCCTGCTGCCTCCAGTCTTGACCAATTCAGCTCCTACGCAGAAAGAGGAGAACTTTTTATGCAAATGGTAGCAGATTTAAGTGTGACTTAAAATTTAGTCGTTATAATTCTACCCTCTTTATAGAAGTGGCTCGGTAGCTCAGGGGTAGAGCAAAGGATTGAAAATCCTTGTGTCGGCAGTTCGATTCTGCCTCGAGCCACCACTTATACTATCTTTTTTAATTCAATTCGCTGTCTATCTAAAAGTACTCACCATATATTTTACATTTACCTTTTTAGCCTATCATGCTCTCAATCAAACATACAAGGATTTACAATGAAATATGCAACCATACTGGCACTCCTTACTTCACTTTCACTCTCTGCCGGATTTTCGGATATAGATGTCACACAGCTCAAAGCACTTCAGGCAAAAGGTGTTCCTGTGATCGATATCCGCACACCTCAAGAATGGCAACAGACTGGCATCATCAAGGGTGCCCATCAGATGATGTTTTTTGATATTCAGGGTAATGCCCATGCCCAAACCTGGCTCGAAGACCTGAGCAAGATAGTCAAAGACAAAAAAACACCATTTATACTCTACTGTGCCCATGCCAACCGCACCAAAGCTGTAGGTAACTGGCTGGTGGACAAGCTGGGCTATACCCATGTGTATGAGCTTAAAGGGGGGATAGAGTACGGATGGAAAGACCTTGGAGAAAAAACCGTCAAAGCCAGATAGAGCTTGGCGTAGGGGTCGATTCCCTATCGACCCAAAAGAAGCACTCTAACAGTGTCCCGAAAGGATATGATCTACGGTATTATTGACATAAGCGTTGTGCTTGTTGTCTTTGTGATACATGATATAAAAGTGTCTCAGCATTTTATACCCCTGCAGTCTTGCTTCAAACAATGATCCCTCCTGCACCTTATCTGCGATCGCATACTTTGATACCACAGAGACGACAGGACGATCCGTATCCTTACTGCTTCGCTTGACTGTCTGCAGTGCCGCTGTCGTATCACTGACTTCTGAGAGCATATCGAAGGAGCTGCACTGCACACCCAGTTCGCTAAAGACATCCGCCATGATTTGGCGCGTATGGCTTCCCTCTTCGCGGCAGACCCATCTAAATCCATAGAGATCCTCGGGTCTCAATACTTTAGGAATAGGTACATTGCTGAAGACAACCAGTTCATCTTCTTTCCACTCACGAGAGATTAGGTTTTCATCAATGATTTGTGACTCCACAAGCCCCAGATCCAGGTTTTTGTTTTTGAGCTTATCTACGATTTCACTGCTCAGCCCTACATGCAACTTGATATCATTGTGAATTGCTTCACTCATGGTATTGAGACAGTCACCCGGCACCACATAGCTGCCTATTGTAAAAGAAGCACCCAGTCTGAAAGTGATCTTCTTATCAATGATATTAAGCATCTCCCCCTCTGCGCTGTGGATGCATTTTTCCAGTTTCACCGCTACTTTGTAGAGTTCCTCCCCTGAAGCTGTCAGGCGTATACCATTCTTTTTCCGTTCTATGATTTTGGAGTCCAGATAATTCTCTACAAACTTTATCTGCTGTGTCACAGCAGGCTGTGATATCCCCAGCCTTGCAGAAGCTTTGGAAAAACTTCTCTCTCTTACCACGGTAAGAAATGTCTCCAACTTTACAAAATCTTTTAACACATACGATCCTTTCTTTCATCTAACTTCTTAACTATTAAACTATAGCAAATAGTAACATAAGTTTAACTTATTTATTTTAAATTCTACAGCTTTATAAGTAAATCTATAATTCCCATCTTTTATCATTTTATAGCTATAATCATTATACTACTACGAAGGAAGCAGGTATGTTAAAGGACTTAAACAAGGCACAGAGAGAAGCGGTAACCCATATTGACGGCTCCTTGCTCATCCTTGCTGGTGCCGGGAGCGGAAAGACCAAGACACTCACCACACGATTGGCATATCTTATCGGGGAGATAGGTATCGACCCCGCCAATACACTGACACTGACTTTTACCAACAAAGCAGCAAATGAAATGAGAGAGAGGGCCCTCTCTCTCATAGGCAACAGCCACAGTGCGCCACCACTGCTATGCACCTTTCACAAGTTTGGTCTGCTTTTCCTCAAATTCCATATAGAGAAACTCGGACGGAGAAACTCTTTTGTTATCATAGACAGTGATGACAAAAAAAGACTCCTGCGTAGCCTTGCCAAGGGGATGAAGATAGACCTTAACCTCTCCTTTATCGGCAGTGAGATCTCCAAATACAAAAACACCCTACTCACCCCCCAGGAGGTGATCGAAAAAGCCGAACTTCCTGACTATAAAAAAATAGCCAAGATCTACAAAGCCTATGAAGAGAATATTGTCGAAAATAATCTGGTGGACTTCGATGACTTACTGATGCTTAGTTATAAAATTTTAGATGAAAACCCTGCACTAAAAAAAGAGGTAAGCAAGCATTATCAATACATCATGGTCGACGAATATCAAGACACCAACGAACTACAATTCAAGCTTCTTGAGCACCTCTCTAGCGAACATGGCAACCTCTGTGTGGTTGGCGATGACGATCAGAGTATCTACGGATGGCGTGGTGCCAATATTCGTAATATTCTTGACTTTCACAAGTATTTCGACCAGACCAAAGTGGTCAAATTAGAGACCAATTACCGCTCTACACAGCCAATCTTGGATGCCTCCAATGCCCTCATCGAACATAATAGCCATAGGATTGGAAAAAAGCTCAGCTCGCACAAAGGAGAAGGAAAAGCGGTCAAGCTCATGCACTCATTAGACGAATCCCATGAATCCTTGGCTATTGCTAGAGAGATCAAGTCTCTACTCTCCGAAGGCGTGCATCAAGACGAGATCGCGGTACTCTATCGTATCAATGCACTCTCCAGATCGCTAGAGGAGGGCTTTGGCAAGGAGGGACTTGGGTTTAAGCTTATCGGCGGCATGCGCTTTTATGAAAGAGCTGAAGTCAAGGACATCATCTCCTACTTCAGAGTACTGGCCAACCCCCATGATGACTTCTCCTTTCTTCGCATAGCCAACAAACCCAAGCGAGGCATAGGCAAAGTCTCAATAGACAGACTGCACCATCTTGCCTACGAAAAGCGTCTTTCCATCTATCAAACCATTGAGCAACTCTCACCAAAAGAGCTTGAGTCCACTACAACCAAACGTGCTGCTGCCTCTCTTAAGGCATTGGTAGAGGACATCCATATGCTGCAGGCTGAGACCAGAGTCTCTCTTTATAACTTTGTCGCACTGTTTGAAGAGA
>JALWVW010000080.1 GCA_027079365.1 Campylobacteraceae bacterium
GGCTCTGGAGGCGCACTCCCCCCTCCGCATCCGATCAGCACTCCTCCTGCAAGAAGAAACACCATAGGAAGAAAAACAATAAACCTTCGCCAATAAAACCTTATCATTTTTCTCACTTCATTTTTAGTAGCAGGCGAGGGGAATCACCCTCCCCTGTTCACCCTGCCAAATATTTCTATGCCCTGTCCTCCAAGAGACAGAGAGGGAAGCCCTCTCGGCATCTATGGTGCGTCCGTCTTGTACCTAAAGTTGCGCACTGGCAAGCTCTGTAGTCCTACATAGTCCGAGGATACTTTCATATCCAGAATCTCATATGCCGTCTTTCCTTTAAAGTCGTAAGCTTTGACTCCGACTTTCTTCATGCTGCTTGCATCCATGGCATCCCCGATAGCTGTTGCGATACCGGAAGGGAATACCTCAGTGATATTGAGATCAGCAAAATCAAAGTCGCTGACCTGGTCTGCATAGCGAACGATCTCTATCTCGTAGTTATCATTCATATGATACCCATTCGCATCAAGCGTGTAGCCGCTGAGTATCACCTTGCTCACATTGACTTTGGATGTATCTGCACCCGTGAAGTGTACCACACCTGTGCTGGTATTAACATCAAGATCCAGCATTGGATAGTCTGAAGCCTTATAGGTAGTCTTCAGTGTACCGTCACCATAGTAGTCACGCTGCTCATAGCTTTTCTCTATCGTTTCAGTGCCCATGTACTGAGAAGCTCCGATCACATAGTGCAGCCTGCTGTCATAGAAGTACCTGCTCATACCGCCGCCCAGCATATATGAATATCCCATATTTACTATACCTTTGTAATGGGCAGAAACATTGAGCCAGACATGTGGCACATCATTGGTGACATTAACATCTTTTGTAGCCATCGTTGGTAGGCTCATTGCATCATACTGCTTGTCGGCACTTAGATCTGCGGCACGCTTATCCAGCAGGAGATCTGCGGAAACGACATTACTTGATTCATCGTAAAACAGCACGGTAAAGTCATAGTTGCCATCACGGTCTTGCATATATGTGCTCACTTTTGTAGTGAAATTGTTGGCACCATTGGCACTACCGTATCCATACCCGGCTCCATACACACTGACTGAGCCTACATAGGCCGAGGCATTGGTCACATTGATATCGAAGGCAGGGTTATCACCATCACAATTCAGCCCCAGCTCTTCTCCTTGCATCCCTTCGTGATCATCCACCTTGCTCAGATTAAACTCATAGGTCTTGACCGGCACACCGACCAGTGCCATCACGTTGAGTTCTTTATCATCCAGCTCAGCCCAGGTAAGGTCTCCACTGTTATCGTCATCTGCGATACGCAGTGCAGCCTGATAGAACTCTGCTTTGTTGATCTCCCCGTTGCTGTCTGTATCTACAGAAGCACCAGTCACATTCTGATCATTCTTGTCTTTGAGCTGTGCCGCATCGACCGTCCAGGTTGGTATACTGTCTGTATCCGCTAGGAGCGCACACCAGTCTGCCGTAGCACATTGTGAGATATTGAGTTCTGCGCTCTGCCAGCGACAACGGTTGGCTGCCTCCCCCAGTACCTCTTTTTTCTTCTTATCAAAGACCTGATCCGAAGTTGCGACGGTGTTGGGATCAAAAGCCAACGAAAATGCTGTCGTGGTCGTGCCTGCTGGCAGCATCAGGGTCACCTCTCCCGTCGTACCAGTCGTGGCACTTTTGATCATCTTGAGTCCGTGGGCTGCATCATGCGCTGTGACCACGATATTCGGCATGCCTGTCTTGACAGTCAATGCCACCTCTTTGGTCGGATCGATCACCGTCACATGTGCAGTAGTAGTCACACTGCCACCTTCTGCATCTGTGGCCGTACAGGTCACCACATGGGTTCCCTCTGATCCCCAATTTTGCGTAAGCAGTGTACCGACTGCAGATACTACTATACCGTCAATCTTCCAGACATAGCCGATCCTTGTATTGTCTGGATCTGTCGCTGAAGCGTCAAATGTCACATCTGTGCCCATGGGTACAGTGATATCATAGAGAGACTGCTCAAAGACCGG
>JALWVW010000081.1 GCA_027079365.1 Campylobacteraceae bacterium
TGGGTGGCGAGGGGGATCGCTTCCTGGAGATTTGGAATCTGGTATTCATGCAGTATGAGAGGAGCAAAGACGGCACACTGACACCACTGCCCAAACCCAGTATCGATACCGGTATGGGTCTGGAGCGCGTGGTTGCTATCAAGGAGGGCAAGCTCAATAACTACCACTCCTCACTTTTTATACCGTTTCTGGATAAGATCGGTACGCTGGTGGGTACTCCCTATGACTTCGATGCTCCCAACTCTGCCTCCTATCGTGTCATTGCAGACCACCTGCGCTCCTGTTCTTTTCTGTTGGCACAGGGGGTGAACTTCGACAAGGAGGGGCGAGGCTATGTGTTGCGTCGTATCATGCGCCGTGCGATCCGCCACGGCTATCTGCTGGGGCTGAGAGAACCATTCATGTACAAGCTGGTGGATGTGCTTGTGGAGACCATGGGTGCACAGTATGACTACCTCATCAGCAAGGCAGATGCGATCAAGACCTCTATGAAGCTGGAGGAGGAGCGTTTCTTCGATACGATAGAGGCGGGCATCAAGCTTTTTAATGAGGAGCTGAAAAATACAGAAGAGGTATTTGATGGCGAGGTGGCTTTCAAGCTCTATGACACCTATGGCTTCCCTCTGGATCTGACAGAAGATATGCTCAGAGAAAAGGGTATCCGTCTGGATATGGCTGCATTTGATGCCAAGATGCAGGCGCAAAAAGCCCAGTCCAAAGCGGGTTGGAAAGGTACAGGCGATGCTGCCACTACTGGGGACTTCAAAGCGCTCAAAGAGCAGTTTGGCCTCAATATTTTTGCCGGATACGAAAGTACCAAAGCCAGCACCAAGGTACTGGCACTGCTGAATGAGAATTTTAAGCAAGTAAATAGCATCGATGGCAAAGGCTGGGTCATGCTGGAGGAGACGCCTTTTTATGCTGAGTCAGGTGGACAAGTTGGAGACCGGGGTGAATTGGGAATTAGGAATGAGGAATTAGGAATTAAGGTTCTGGACACGAAGAAATTTTTGGACATGAACCTCTCGGAAGTAGAAGGAAAATTCTCAGTCGGTGATGAGGTGGAGGCGGTCGTGGATAGTTCTCGTGCCGAGATTGAAAAGCATCACTCGGCTACGCATCTGCTGCATGCAGCACTTAGGGCTGTGCTGGGAGAGCATATCGCACAGGCGGGCTCACTGAATGATGACAGACGACTGCGCTTTGATTTCTCTCATCCCAGGGCAATGACGGCCGAGGAGATCGCTGCAGTAGAGGACTGGGTCAATGACAAGATCTCTCGCGCTATCCCTCGTAAAACAGCGGTAATGGGTGCAGAAGAGGCAAAACACTCAGGCGCGATCGCACTGTTTGGAGAGAAGTATGGCGATGAGGTGCGTGTGGTCAGTTTCGACGAGGCTTCTGTGGAGCTGTGCGGTGGTACCCATGTGGACAATGCGGCGCAGATCGGACTTTTCATGATCAGCAAAGAGAGCGGTGTCTCTGCCGGAGTACGCCGCATAGAAGCGATCTGTGGGAAGGCAGCAGTAGAAGCAGTCGGCGCATTACGAAGTGAGCTTGGCGAGATCAAAGCTGAGCTCAAAAACAGCAATGCGCTGGCTGGCATACACCGTCTCAAAGAGGAGGTCAAAACCCTCAAGTCTGAGCTCAAATCTGCACTCAGCAGCAGCAAAAAAGAGCTGACGGTATCAGAGGTTGGCGGTGTGAGTGTCGTTGTAGAGGAGATTGAGAATGGTGATATCAAAGCATTGATTGACGAGGCGAAGAACAAATATGAAAAGATCGCGATCATGCTTTTTCAGAAAAAGGGAGACAAAGTCCTGCTTGCTGCCGGTGTAAAAGGTACGGCGGTCAAGGCAGGAGACTGGATCAAATCTATCGCACCGATCGTCGGTGGCGGCGGTGGTGGTCGCCCTGACTTTGCGCAGGCTGGAGGAAAAGATCCAAGCAAGATCACTGCAGCACTTGAAGAGGCCAAAACCTATCTTGTAGAAATACTGGAAGGAAGCAACTAGGATGTATGGTCATTTGACAGTCTTCTTGCATGTGCTTTCTGCGTTTGTCTGGGTGGGTGGGATGATTGCGATTCGTTTTGCGGTACATCCGGCACTGGCCAGTATCACTGATCCAAGGATTAGACTGGGGAAAACGCTGGAGATTACGGGAAGACTATTTCATCTGGTGATACCTTTCATGCTAATACTTTTGATCACGGGAGTGATCATGGTATCGCAGACTGGTGGACATGAGATTAAGGCTGGACAGGGATTGCTTTTCCTTGCTAAGGAGGGCATCTGGACGCTCATGATGCTGAACTTTGTCTATATGTATCTGCGTAGGCGCAGTGCATGGAAACTGTTTGTGGCAGGAAAACTTCCTGAAGCTAAGGGGACAGTCAGGCATATTCCCAATCTACTATTGCCTTTTAATATTTTGTTGGGCATTGTGGCACTCTATCTGGGTGTGAGCCTCAGGGGACTGTAGCTGTGCAGCGGACCCCTCTTGTGCTCTGTTCACAATCGGCATCCCGTGCGCAGTTGTTGCGCAGGTTCGGTATAGACTTTGTCCAGAAGCCAGTGGCGTATAATGAAGAGCAGATCAGTACAGCTGTGCCGAGAGAGTTCGTTTACCTGGCAGCCAAAGGTAAGCTTGAAGTAGCAGAGCAGCAGTACGGGTTGGATCTGCCGCTTCTGACCGCAGACAGTGTGATCGCAACAGCCGGGGGAGAGATACTCCGAAAGCCCAAAGACCAAGAGGATGCCAGACGCATCTTGCATCTCCAGAGTGCTTCCCAGATCAGTATTGTCTCTTCGCTGCATTTCAAATGTCAAGAGCTTCTCTTTATAGATACTTCCGAGACACGCTACCGCCTGGCTCCCTTTGAAGAGGAGGATATGGAGCGCTATCTGGAGAGCGGACTCTGGCGAGGCAAGGCGGGGGGATGTATGGTTGAGGGATTTTGCAAAAAGTATGTTATGGAGGTTAATGGCCATGAGAGTACGGCAATGGGCTTGTCTGTCGAGCTGCTGCTGCCTTGGATAAAGCTGCATCAAAACATGTTACAATACTCCCAAGGAGTCTGCTAAGTGTTCTATAAATTGACCAAAGCTTTTATCATACTTGGGTTACTGGGCTTGGTTGCGCTGACGGGTGTGTTTTTGTATGCTTATCAGGATGCCGAACTGGATGCGGACAAACTCATCAACTACTCTCCGGATATCTCCACAGAGATACTTGATCGCAATGGTAAGCGCATCGCCTATATCTTCAAAAAGAGACATCGTCTCTATGCGAAATATGATGAGATACCAGGGGTATTGATTGAAGGGGTGGTAGCGATGGAGGATACCCGTTTTTTCGAACACAACGGTGTCAATCCAGATGCCATCATACGGGCGATTATCAAAGATATCAAAGCCAGAAAATTTGTAGAAGGCGGCAGTACGATCACACAGCAGTTGATCAAGTATACACTGCTTAACAGCAAAAAGAAACTGGCGAGGAAACTCAAGGAGGCTATGCTGGCGCTCAAGATCGAACATGAGTTGACCAAAGAGCAGATCATTGAGCGCTATCTTAATGAGATCTCTTATGGCAACAACTATTTCGGTGTCAAAACGGCAGCCAATGGATACTTTCATAAAACACTCGGAGAACTGACGCTTAAAGAGATCGCGATGCTGGTGGGACTGCCCAATGCTCCGACATTCTACAATCCTCTGCGACATTACAAGCGCATACTCAACCGTGCCAATGCAGTGCTAGGTCGTATGCGTGCCATAGGATGGATTACAGAAAAAGAGTATCTTCAGGCAGCCAAAGAGACCCCAAAAGTCCATAAGACCTCTCTGACACAGAATGTGGCACCCTATATCGTGGATGAAATTCTACGCCGCTTTAAAGGAAGGCTTGGAGATATTAGAACCGGGGGATATACTATCTATACGACGATTGATCTCAAGCTTCAGAAGATCGCCAGAGAAGCGGTCAAAATGGGATTTGACAAAACACTCAAGCGCTACAAGGAAGATCCAAAGAAAACAAAATTCAATGGAGGCATGATCTCTGTGGAAAACAACACAGGAGATATCTTGACACTGGTAGGAGGTGTAGACTATAAGAAATCTGCATTTAACCGCATCACTATGACCAAACGACAGCCGGGTTCTGCGTTTAAGCCTTTTATCTATCAGACCGCTTTGGATATGGGATATAATCCTTCTACTAAGCTGACAGATCTGGCACGCACCTTTCAGTATAGTAAAAATGGCAAGAAGAAAGTCTGGGCTCCCAAAAACTACGAACGGAATTTTGAAGGCTTTATCCCTCTTCGTGAAGCACTGGTGCACTCTAGAAACTTGGCCACGATCAATCTGGTCTATGATATTGGTGTTGAGACGATCAGGAAGCGTTTAGCGTTGTTGGATGTGCCGAATATTCCCAAAGACCTCTCTATTGCACTGGGAAATTTGGGGATCAGTCCCTTGAAGATGGCACAGATGTATACGGTCTTTTCCAATAGAGGACATATGATCGAGCCAAGACTTGTCAGTAAAATCCTCTCCAAAGAGAATGCCGTGCTCTTTGAGACCAAACCCAAAGAGATAGCCAATTTTACCAAACCGGAGCAGGCCTATCTAATGACAGATATTCTCAAAGATGTGATCAAGCGCGGTACGGGGCGTAACGCCAGAGTCAAAGGGCTGGAGCTGGCAGGAAAAACAGGGACAACCAACGATGGGGTAGATGCCTGGTTCTGCGGCTATTCTCCTACGGTAACTACCATCGTCTGGTTTGGACGGGACAATAACCGCCGCATAGGTCGGGGAGCGACAGGTGGCTCTGTGGCTGCCCCTAGTTTTGCCTATTTTTACAGGGGACTGCTCAAGAGCTATCCTGGCATACCCAAAGTATTTGTCAGGCCTGAAGGGGTCAAAGTGGGCACGACAGAAGATGGTAAAGAGGAGCTTTATACTGATATCTCCCCATTGCAGAGCAGAAAAATAAAGCCGGCGAATCCGTTTGATGATCTCTCTGGAGAGAACAAGGACACAGTAGATGCCGACAACGGCAACCTAGGTGTAGAGGTGATCAAGATTGATGAGGATCCCGTCATGGAGACTACGGATCAGCAGAAGAATGAACCGATTGATCCTATCAATCTCAAGCAACATGAACCGGAGAAGGTGGGAGATGACAGCGGGACGATGTTTTAGCCCGTAATATGTAATAGGGAATCGTCGATTCATCTATAGGTGAACCTTAAGCTCTCTTGCAAACACTCACGAGCCAAATATCAGTGAGACATGCGGCAATTGTATTGCATAATCTGTATGTAGGTGAATGGGATTATGGATAGATGGGGGGTGCCACAGGGCCGAAGCCCCGCGGAGAAGGTTAGCAAGAGTAGGTAGTGATAAACTCGTGTGCTGTAGGGCGTCCCTCTACAGGCACAACATGTCTGTCGAACATATAGTCGATATACTCTTTGACATACTCTGGGCTCATGATTGGCGCGAGGAAGTCATGATCCTTCTCTAGACCCTCCAGCGCCTCTCTGAAGCTGTTGGGGAGTTCAGGGATATTTCTCTCCGCAATCTCTTCTCTGCTTAGCTCAAAGAGATCTTCATTGATTGGCCCTACTAGGTCATAACCACCCTTTTTGATACCGTCAAGTCCTGCGATCATCAATACGGCAAATGCAAGATAGGGACAGGCTGTCGAATCTGGCCATCTTGTTTCTATTCTTGTGGCCTTCTCTCCTGCACCATAAGGAATACGGCAGGCAGCTGAACGGTTCTGGCTGGAATAAGTCAGGATACGTGGTGCCTCAAAGCCTGGGAGTAGTCTTTTAAAAGAGTTGGTGCTAGGGTTGGTGAAAGAGGTTACAGCTTCCTTGTGCGCAAAAATACCGGAAAGGTAGTCAAGTGCCGTTTTGCTCAGGTTTGCATATTCGCCTTCTGCGTAGAAAAGGTTTTTGCCGTCTTTCCAGAGTGACTGGTGAACATGCATACCGTTGCCGTTGTCATTGTAGATAGCCTTAGGCATAAAGGTGGCAGTTTTGCCATTGAGGTGTGCAACCATTTTGACGACATACTTGTACTTCTGTACATTATCGCCAGCGGTAATGATGTCTGCGAAAACGATACCAAGCTCATGTTGTGCCTGAGCTACTTCATGGTGACCAAGTACGACTTCGAGACCCACCTCTTCAAGTACCTGCATCATCTCTGCTCTGAGATCAACTGCAGAGTCTGTAGGCATGACCGGGAAGTAGCCACCTTTGATGCGTGGTCTGTGACCCATATTGCCAAATTCACCATAGTCGGCAGCATCAGCCCAGTGGCCTTCATCCGATTCTACTCTAAAGGACTGCTCATTGTCCTGGTCGACGATCTTGACATCATCAAAGAGGAAAAATTCATTTTCCGGACCAAAATATGCAGTGTCCGCAATACCTGCATCATCCAATGCTTTGAGAGCCTTTTTGGCGATGGATCTTGGACACTTGGCATAGAGCTCGTTTTTGTAGATATCATAGACATCACAGATCAGAATGACGGTGCTGTCAGCAGTAAAGGGGTCTAAAAACGCTGTCTGCACATCTGGCTTGAGGATCATGTCAGACTCATTGATCGGCTGCCAAGCATCGATAGAAGAACCGTCAAATGGCACACCATTCTCTAGCATAGCGTCATCTACAGCACTTCTTCTGTAGCTAATATGATGCCATGCACCTTTGATATCAGAGAATCTGAAGTCTACAAACTCGACCTCGTTTTCTTCGCAATATGTATTGAATTCTGCTAGATTGTTAACAAATTTACCCATCTCTTCTCCTAGTGAAAAATTTTAGTATCGTTTATTATACCGACTCTCTTTTTAGAAGCAAGGGAAAGATTGCCTAAAAATTCACCATTTCTCTCTGACGGTCTCTAAAAGTAACGGCTTTTGTATACCCTATAGATCGGGCCAGCGTGTATGCCTCCTCCAATCCGGCACCCACTTGCTCTGGTTTGTGGGCATCAGAGCCGAAAGTAATGGGGATATTCAGTGCATAGGCTTCCTGGAGCAGCATTCTGGAGGGATAGATCTCCTGAATGGGTTTGCGTAGCCCGGAAGCGTTGATCTCAAGTACCATACTGGTAGTCTTGATCGCAGAAAGTGCCTCTTTGGCAAGCAGTCGAATATCTTTTTGGGGGAGGTATCTGAAGACCTTGATCAGATCGAGATGTCCTACGATATCGAATTTTCCACTTTTCACCATCGCAGTGACTGCCTCAAAATAGGCTTGCCATATCTCATCAATACTCTTTCCTTCCCATTCTCCGATAAATTCCGGATTGTCAAAGCTCCATTTGTTGATAAAGTGTACCGATCCGATCAAAAAATCTACATTGGCATTCAGCACCCTCTTGTCCATATGTCCCGGGAGCCAGTCCACTTCGTATCCCAGTCGTATATCTATCGCATGCTTGTATCGCGCTCTGGCCTCAAGGACATCATGCTGATAGGGCACCATTTCATCAAAACCGAGACGATACCCCTCATCGAAATCCATAGCAGCATGCTCACTGAATCCATAGATGTCGATGCCGAGTGTAATAGCTTTTTGAATATATTCGTCAATGGTGCCTTCCGCATGGTTACATCGTACGGTATGATTGTGTAGATCTATTTTCATGATTGGCGATACTTTTTCTATAAGTGTAGCATATTTTTTACCGGAAAAGTGAGCAAAAAGCAGATTTTTGACATTTTCATCCTATAATAAGTATAGTATTACTCTACCGGGATTTTAGGATCTTGATGGAGACAGGGAGAAGCAAAATGGATAAGTACAATAACGGCACCAAGCAGCAGGAAGTATTTGTGATCACTCAAGAGATCGCTGATCTCCTGGGAATACCTGAAGATGATCGTGCTTTGATGCAGACTGACAGTATGGATGAGATCGTGGTAGCCAGCATTGTAGATGCACTGGTCGCCTACGGCAAGAACAGAGAACAGATCCATAAAATTGCACAGATCAGTATACTTTTGTCTCAGAAAATGGGTGTAGCGGAGGCGCAAGACAGAAGTATTGAGAAAGCAGCATTGATTTATGATATAGGGAATCTTAGGGTAGATCCTACTATCTACAAAAAAGGAAACCGTCTTAGCTTTGAAGAGTTTGAGATTATTAAAAAGCATCCATTGATCGGGTATGAGCTACTTAAGGCACAAAAAAATAAAACACTGAATGTCGGAGCCCAGCTCTCTGCTGAACATCATGAGTGGTATGATGGAAGTGGCTATCCCCGTGGGCTTGCTGGAGAAGAGATATCTCTTGCTGCCAGAATCGTGGCTCTTGCCGATACGGTCGGCGCACTCTCCGCACCACGATATGGTCGCCAGGCTGTTGATTTTTCTGAGATTCTTTCACATGTACAAAAGCGCGCAGGTACGCAGTTTGATCCTGCTGTTGTGGAGCAATGCATAAGATACAAAGAAGTGATTTCGGATATTCTGGAGTATGGTTTTACTAACAAAGAGGGAGTGGCATAGTATGTTCTTGGTTTCTGTTGCGCACCCCGTTGTAGGGTGTCTACATGTCACTAGCTAGTATAACGGCACTACTGGAACAAGCAGGTACTCTCCAACATTATCCGCCACAGACACTCATCTATATGGAGCAAGAGCCTGGAGAAGAGCTTTATATACTGCTTGAAGGAGAGGTACGCTGCTATCGTTATGATGTCAAAGGCAATAAGGTTACATTACCGTTTCACTCTGTGTATGACCTTTTTGGGGAGCTTCCGCTTGATGGAAAACTGGTCTCCTATCAGGAGAGTTGTGAGAGCGAGATGGTTTGCAAAATGCTTCGTCTCAGTAGCCTGCGGCTTTGTCAGTTGGCTTCGCAGGATTTAGAGATCGCTAACTTCCTCATAGAGCGACTCTCCCGTAGAAGCCGTATGCTCTCCCAGTTTAGCTGTATCACGACTGCTTCCTCACTAAGTGAGAAGGCAGCACTCTTTATTTATGAACATGAAGAGCACTTCTGCTCGATACCAATCGCCCGTACGGCGAGCATGCTCAATATCCCTCCTGAATCACTCTCTCGTGTACTCAAGAAGTTTCGCCAGCAGGGTATCCTTTCCAATGAACACGGTGCCTATCGGGTACTGGAAAGAGAAGCACTGCGAGAGTACTTTGATTTTGCCTATTATGGAGGATAGGATTGGGCGCAATAACTTAGGGCAATACCTTGTCAAGAGAGTTTAATTTTTTGATATTCCCTTTACGCAATATCTCCAGAAACATCTCCACCCCCTTGGGTTCATTCTTGTTGCCATGCAACAGGATGATGGAGCCCTCTTTGACTTTTTGTCCTTTGGCGATCCAGGTATCACTGCCGATGGTGATGAGTCCAAGGTCACGGATGATTTGCATCGCTTTTTGATTAGAGACCAAGCCTGGAAAACGAAAGAAGACAGAGGGTGTGATCCCTTTGGCTATCAGTAATTTCTCAAGTTTGAGAGTATCCTCTTCGAGATCGTAACCCTTCGAAAGTGAGAAGTTTTTACTGAGTGCTTCTTTGGGGTGGTAGGGGTGTGTATAGGTATGGTTCCCCCAGGTGATCACAAGCTTTTCCTCTTTCTCCCACTGTGTGAATTGATGAAAGGCATCAGGATGTTTCTTTATCCACCTGCCGGTGATAAAAAGTGTGACTGGTACGGGATTTGGAAAGCGGGATATCATCGCTTCATAAAGCCCTTTTTCAAAACCACTTTTAGAAGAGGGGCAGAGGTCGGTGGTGAGGGTGATGCCTTTGTGGATATGTACGGTACCATCATTTTGGAGCGGATAGGGAGACATGTTGTTTCGTGTAAGTAGTGTAGCATAAGGGGAGGCTGTGCAGGCGTGCTCTTCTGCCTGAATGCGAGGTTCGATATGGGTTTGAAGTGTACGGGGATTCACAGAGAGTTGGAGCTGCTTGTACCCTTGTGTAAAAGTCCGAATGACAGCATACTTTCCCGAGCAGAAGTGTACACTTTTATATTGATGGATATCGGAGGCGGAGAACACAGTAAATCCGAAAAGAAAAAGTATTTGTAGATATTTCATGGTGCAGTATAGCATATTACCCCACTGACTAAATACCTAAAAGCATCTCTAATCGTATGACCTATTATTGGAGGTGCCCTTAACTATCACTATTTTGAGTTGTTGTCTTTTGTCTTGCTTTTCAGCCTGCAAGGTAAGAAAAATGTTACTTGATTCAAAGAAATAAACCCGGAACAAAGGCTGTGTACATTACACTGCGACAAAGATAAAGGGTATAAATTATGAAAACAGATGTAGAAGCGCTTGAAGCCGATAGACCAGAGATAATTACAACAGAGGTAGATGCTATAGGTTTCTATCGCAAGATGGATACAGAGGCTACGGTAGCGCAGATGATAGAGGGTAAGTGCGTGCTGGTAGAAGAGTTTTACAGCAATGGCTTGCAAGTTTTAAACGCACTAAGAAAAAACCTATTACGCAAACATAAAGACAAAACTTTTCAAGGTCAGCGTGATTATCGTGCTGCGTATAGAAAAGCTTCGCATAGATTGCTACTTAAAGTTAAAGACAATAAATTGATTGTGAAAAAATCTCCAGATATTGGTTGGTTGAAATTGCTGTACCCTGATGTATCTGAGTTTTATATATCTTTTCCAGACATACAAGGCATGAACAGTTCATGGCAGTGGTATGAAAAAGGTATTGAGATTAAAACGCTTGGCATTACGCTGAAGCCATACTACAGTACCTATTTTCCTACACGTTTTGATCATCTAAAACTCTTTGATAAATGGCTCAAAAAGTATGAAGGTTCAAAAGAAAATGCGATAGAAATAGGTGTGGGGTCTGGCGTATTGTCTTTTCAACTCATTCAAAATGGTTTTAAAAACATCTTCGCAACAGATACCAATAAAAATGCCATCATTGGTGTGGTACAAGAGAGTAAACGGTTAGGCTATGCAAAGCATATGACGCTCAATCATGGTGATTTATTTGAAAACTGTGATGTGAAAGCTGACTTGATAGTATTTAATCCTCCTTGGTTGCCTGCAAAGCATCAGTTGGAAGAGGGCATAGACAAAGCGATGTACTATGAAGAAGCGCTGTTTCCAAGGTTTTTTGAGCAAGCCAAAGAACACCTAGTACCCGAGGGTAAAATAGTACTTATATTCTCTAACTTAGCTGAAGTTGTAGACGAAGAAAGCACACATCCTATCATAGAAGAACTACGAAATCATAAGCGTTTTAGAAAAGAGCTACACCTTAGACGTGACGTAAGAGCATCGTCCAGAAGAACAAAACGTAGAGATGCTAGAGATACCGAAAAAGTTGAGTTGTGGGTTTTGGTGGCCAAATAAAATAAATAGTTTGCTAAACTTCAATTGTTATGCTATACTGTGCGCATTGAAAGATGATTTAGAGTTCATCTTTGGGTAGATTTTTATTGGTAACCTTTGTTTGCAGTATTATCCTTTCCAAGAACACTCCACTTTATATTTTGAGCATATTAGCAATGATATGTATACACACAACCAAAGGAATTACAATGGCAGAATTAGTAAACGGATCAGTTAAATGGTTTAACAGCGAAAAAGGTTTCGGTTTTATCGAACAGGAAAATGGCGGAGATGATGTATTTGTACATTACCGTAATATCAATAACAATGGTTATGACCGTGTTTCCCTTAATGATGGACAAAAAGTAACTTTCGAAGTAACAAAAGGTGACAAAGGCTTACAGGCTGAAAATGTTACCGGTCTTTAAGACTCACTGTTTTAAGACAATTTTGGGGTAGAGTAATCTGCCCTTTTATGCATTACCTATCCTTCTTTTTTATCTTCATTCTTTTTATCAAGTTTTTTTGGCACTCTTCTTTTTGTTTTTGATGCTGAAACTCGATAAACAATGGCTAGCATTTTGGTAGAAAATCTCCTCTTTACCACCTTTAGTGTAAAATAATGTCTATTTTTAATTTGGGAGAGATATGGGAACGCATGCAGAACTTTTAGCCCCCGCAGGAAACCTTGAAAAACTCAAGATCGCTCTGGCATATGGTGCAGATGCTGTTTATGGGAGTACCAGTACCTTTTCGTTGCGTATCCGCTCGGGCAAGGAGTTCGATATGGACTCCTATGCGGAGGGAATATCCCATGCGCACGGGCTGGGAAAAAAGGTCTATGCCACGGTCAACAGCTTTCCTTTTAATTCGCAGATCAAACTCTATGAGAACCATATTGCCAAGATCGCAGAGCTCAAACCTGATGCGCTGATCGTCTCCAGCCCTGGTGTGGTCAAGATTGCCAACAGGATCGCACCCAATATCCCTATCCATCTCTCTACGCAGGCCAATGTCATGAATGCCATTGATGCAGAAGTCTATTATGATCTGGGGGTCAAGCGGATCATCGTGGCACGAGAGATCAGTCTCAAAGACTGCGAGGCGATTAAATCCCATCTACCCGATCTAGAGCTGGAAGTCTTTGTACATGGTTCGATGTGTTTTGCCTACTCCGGGCGCTGTCTGATCTCTGCCCTTCAGACCGGACGCGTACCCAACCGCGGTAGCTGTGCCAATGACTGCCGATTTCCTTATGAGATCTATGCGCACAATCCTGAGAGCGGCACGACCTTCCGCCTGGATGAAGAGGAGGGGATCGGCACCTATATTATGAACGCCAAAGATATGAATCTAGCATCTCATGTCGATGAGATCCTGGCTTCTGGAGTGATCGATTCACTCAAGATCGAAGGGCGCACCAAGTCTCCTTATTATGTCGGGGTGGTCACCAAAGCATACCGTCAGGCGATCGATGATTACTATGCAGGGGTATTTGATGCGCAGAGGTATCAGGCAGAGCTGCATACGACACAGAACCGAGGGTTTACTGATGCCTATCTGATCTCCCGTCCTTTTGAGAGAAATGATACCCAGTCTCAGGGGTTTTCGATCCAATACGGAAGCCATCAGGTAGCGGGGCTGGTCACAGAGTCTGGAAAAACATGGCGCTGTAAGGACAAAACCTGCATTGGCGACAGTGTGGAGATCGTTCTTCCTGTAGGCGTAACAGTGGCATTGGTGGAGAATACTTATGGTAGCATCAAAGAAGACAAAGGAAGATACTGGCTTACTTTCCATAAGCTTGAGACGATAGATGGCAAGGTACTGGAGTGTGTGCATAGTGGGAATCTCAATGAGATACTGCTGCCCACAGAGCTGCCAAGCTATACGATCTTGAGGCGTGCGATCGATGAAGCATTGGAAAATAAAGGGCTTACGGAGAAATCTACGCCTATGCATCTGGAGCCTAAACCAACACTAAATGAGGAGAAAAGATGAAATTTGTATCTATTGTGATGGGGAGTAAAAGTGACTATGAGGTGATGAAGGCCTGCTCGGAGACACTGACAAAGTTTGGTGTGGCGCATGAGATGATCATCTCATCCGCACACAGAAGCCCGGAAAGAACTCAGGCATATGTCAAAAGTGCAGAAGCCAAAGGCGCACAGGTCTTTATCGCAGCAGCAGGCATGGCGGCTCATCTGGCAGGCGCACTGGCGGCTTCTACGATCAGACCGATTCTTGGGATACCGATGGAGAGCGGCCCATTGGGAGGAGAGGATGCATTGTTCAGTACAGTGATGATGCCAGCAGGTATGCCAGTCGGTACATTGGCGATCGGCAAAGCAGGAGCAGTCAATGCTGCCTATCTGGCAGTACAGATCATGGCGTTGGAGGATGATGAGCTCAGAGTCAAGCTCCAAGAGGATAGAGTCTCAAAAGCCAAAAAAGTAGAGCTGGACTCCAGCGAAATCGAAATATTGCTTTAAGCAAACAAAAATAAAATGAAAGGTTCTGTAATGAGTGAAACTAAAAAACGACAAAAATCGGTGGTTCTGTTTACTTCACCCTCCTGTGTCTGGTGCACAAGGGCTAAAAACTACTTTAGACAGAATCAGATCAAGTTTAAAACCATAGACATCTCCAGAGACACCCGAGCGGCCAGAGACTGTGAGAGAAACGGCTGCCGTGGCGTGCCAGTGGTACTCATAGGAAGCAGCCGGTGGATCTGCGGATTTGATCAACCCAAGATAGAAAAAGCATTAGGAATCAAATAGATGAACAACAACGCCATAACATTTAGCGAACTACTACTAAAGCTCCAGCAATTCTGGGCAGAGCAGGGGTGCAATATCGTGCAGCCTTATGACATACCAGCAGGTGCGGGGACATTTCATCCTGCAACACTACTGAGAAGTCTGGACTCCAAGCCCTGGTCGGCTGCTTATGTGGCACCTAGTCGTCGTCCGACGGATGGACGCTATGGGGAGAACCCCATGAGATTGGGAGCTTACTATCAGTTTCAGGCACTGATCAAGCCCAGTCCTGACAATATCCAAGAGCTCTATTTACAGTCTCTGGAGTATCTGGGGCTCAATCTCCAGGAGCATGACATTCGTTTTGTCGAGGACAACTGGGAGTCACCTACGCTGGGTGCCTGGGGGCTGGGCTGGGAGGTCTGGCTGGATGGCATGGAGGTGACACAGTTTACCTACTTCCAGCAAGTGGGTGGCATCGCCTGTGATCCTGTGGCAGTGGAGATCACCTATGGTACAGAGAGACTGGCGATGTATCTGCAGGGAGTAGAGTCTGTCTATGACCTCGTATGGAACCGTATGGGTGATACCGTGACGACCTATGGCGATGTACACAAAGAGACAGAGTATGAGTTTAGCAAATACCACTTTGAGGTCGCCAATGTAGAGAACCTCTTCCAGCACTTTGAAGATGCCTCCAATGAGTGTAAGGCATGTTTGGGTGCAGGACTGCCACTGCCTGCCTATGACCAGTGTATGCTGGCCTCCCATGCCTTCAATGTGCTGGATGCACGCAAGGCAATCTCTCAGGCACAGAGGCAGAACTATATATTGAAAGTACGAGAGCTTTCTATTGGGTGTGCGCAGCTGTATAAAGCGCAAGAAGAAGAGCGGAATAAGCGGGTGAAGGCGTAAAACGGGCAATCACAAGGAATTGCCCCTACAGGCACTTTGTGATGTAGGGGTGCCTCTTGTGGGTACCCAAAAAAGGTAAAATGGTATGAAACTACAAGAAATATACGATGTATTAAACAAAATCAGCCCCTTTGAGCTTCAGGAAAAATGGGATAACTCAGGACTGATCGTCGGAGAGATGGATCGAGAAGTGACAGATATCGTACTTTCACTGGATATCGATGCAGATATGACAGAAGAAGCAGTCGAAGGGACGCTCTTTGTCGTGCATCACCCACTGATCTTTTCTGAACTGACTTCACTGGACTTTGCTAAGTATCCCTCCAACCTGCTAGAGAAAATGATACTAAAAAAGCAATCCTGTATCGCACTGCATACCAATTTTGACAAAACCCATCTCAACCGTTATGTATTTGAGAAAGTGTTGGGTCTCGAGACTGTCAAGCAGGAGGCATTTGTCTGTATGGCAAAAGGAGCGTGGAAGTACAAGGAACTGTTGCAGCTACTTAAAGAAAAATTAGGACTTTCAACCCTGAAAGTAATAGGCAAAAAAGAGGTCGTTAATAGTATTGCACTGACCACAGGATCGGGTGCATCACTGATCGATGAGGTTGAAGCTGACTGCTTTCTGACAGGCGATATCAAGTATCATGATGCGATGAAGGCACTGAGTGAAGATCTGATGATGGTGGATATAGGACACTATGAGAGTGAGTGCTTTTTTGCAGAGATTTTGGCAGAGGAGTTGAAGATTTTAGGGATTTTAGCTATAATCATGAAATCAAAAAATCCATTTATGATGGAAACAGTACCCCAATAAACAATTTACCACCCAAAGGATAAAGTATTGAATAAGCACCTGGAAGGGCTAGTAGAGCTCTCAACAATCGATAAAAGCGTAGATGCATTTACACCACAAATAGAGGCTGTACAGAAAAAGATCGCCAAAGAGCAGCGCAAAGTAGATGAGGTAAGTGAGAGAGCAGAATCGCTTAAGAGTCTGATAGAAGACAACCAGAGTAAGATCAAGAGCTATGAAGAGCAGATTGCTACTTTGGATGAGCAGTTGAAATCTATCCAGAAAAAAAATAAAGCTGTTACCAATGAGAAGGAGATGAAGGCACTCTCCATGGAAGAGGAGCTTGCCAAAGAGAAATTGACTTTTGCCAATGAAGAGATCGAAAGATTGGGGAAAATCAATGAAACAAAAGGAGAAGAAGCGGCAGAACTTGAGGCGACACTTTCTGAGCTTAGCACAACGGTAGCGTCTGTCAATAAAGAAGCACAAAAAGAGCTTGCTGAGATCGAAAAGCAAAAAGAGGGTCTGTATCAAAAAAGAGTAGAGAAGATATCTGGTATCGACCAGAAGATTCTGGCATTTTACGAAAAAGTAAGAAACTGGGCAGGCAATACCGCTGTCGTGCCTGTCAAAAAACAGGCCTGCTACGGCTGCTATATGAAGATCAATGACAAAGCCTATACGGAAGTCATCCGGGGTGAAGAGATCGCCACCTGTCCACACTGCGGTAGAATCCTCTACCTAGAGAAGGAAACTGCTGAGGCTTAATCTCCTGAGCAGGGAAGCCCATGTTTAAATACGCTTATTGGACAGTGGGTCTTCTGCTTTATGTTTTCTCTCTTCCCCTAATGCTTTATAAGCAGCGAAAACCAAGATACAAAGAGCGTATCCCTGCACGATACTTCCTGAAAAACAATCCAAAATTTACTAAAAGTGGTATCTGGTTCCATAGCTGCTCTCTGGGCGAGACACGGGGATTACAGCCAATTATTGACCAGATTGATGATGTGGTCAATATGAGTGTGGTCACCAATACTGCTTTTGCCGAAGCCAACAAAATGGCAAATGCGGAGGTGCGGTATCTTCCTTTTGAAATCCTCCTCCCTTTTTGGACAACCAGACAAAAGATCCTGATCGTTACAGAAGCAGAGTATTGGTATTTTCTCTTTTTGATCGCCAAGATAAAAGGAGTGCCTACGATGCTGATGAATGCCAGAATCAGTGATAAGCACTATGGAGGATACAAAAGATACAAATGGTTCTATAAAAAGATACTGGACAATATCGATATGATCTTTGCCCAGAGTCAGAAAGATAAGGAGAGACTAGAGGAACTGGGTGCCAAAAATGTACAGGTTACAGGCAACAGTAAATTGGTTAATCTACCGAAGGTCACCAAGAAGCTGATCAAACCGGAGGGGCGTATGATCGTAGGTAGCAGCACACATGCACCGGAAGAAAAGCTGATACTGGATGCCTGGTCCAGAGAGCAGGGGCGGCTGATTATGGTACCACGCCATCCTGAGCGGTTTGATGAAGTAGACCAATTGATTCAAAAGTGCATAGAGAAGAGTGATCTCTCCTATCATCGCTATAGCCAAAAGCAGAGTCTTGATGCAGATATTGTCCTTGTGGATAGAATGGGTGAACTGATCAATATCTATGCTATCAGTGATGTGGTGATTTTGGGTGGGGGATTTGTCTATGGGAGTGGAGGACACAACCCTATCGAACCTGCTTATTTCAACAATATCCTGATCACTGGGGAGCTGATCTACAATCAAACATCCCTGTATGACTGTCTGGAGCATTACCGTGTGATCAAAAATGAAGCCCTGGCACAGACACTAAATGAGCTGGATCAGATGCAGCCATGTAGGATTACGCAAAAAGGCACGATAGAACCAATTATGCGCTACATCAACCATGAAGTGTACGGGAGGGAGTAAGATGTCAATTAGGATTTTGGACTGTACACTGAGAGACGGTGGGTATATCAATGACTGGCAATTCAAGAATCATCAGATAGAGACCATTCTCTCGGCACTTAAAGAATCCAAAGTCGATATCGTAGAGTGTGGCTATCTCAACAGCGCTTCCGGGGAAGAAAATGACTCAACATGCTATAGCCGGATTGAAGATGTGATGGCTATAGATGGACAAAATACTTCTCAGCATGCGGTGGTGATGATCAACCATGGAGATTATAGTATCGATAGTCTCCCAGATAGAGAGCAGGGGGGGATAGAGGGGATTCGTCTTGCTTTTCATCAAAGAGACATCCAAGAAGCGATGGTATCAGCGGCAAAAATTATTGCACTGGGATATCAGCTATACCTCCAGCCAATGGTGACAAAAAACTATACAGACGAGGCCTTTCTCTCTCTTGTGGCAGAGGCCAATAGTCTGGGTGCTTATGCTTTCTATATCGTGGACAGTTTTGGCTCTATGCTTCTGGAGGAGTTTGGACACTATATGCAATTGGCAGATGAGAATCTTCGTCATGATATTGCATTGGGATACCATTCGCACAACAATATGCAGCTTGCGTTCTCCAATGCAATTCATATGAGTCGTGCCCGTATGGATCGTGATGTGATCATTGATGCCAGTATCTATGGTATCGGCAGGGGTGCGGGCAATCTAAATACAGAACTAATTGCAGATTATCTGAATCGCACACAGCAAAAGCACTATGATACCCTGCCGCTATTAGAAGTGGTCGATGCCTTTTTGCATACATTGATGGCAGAGCATCCGTGGGGATTTTCTCCTGCGCAGTATCTTTCTGCCTCTTTTGACTGTCATCCTAACTATGCCACCTATCTTATCGATAAAAATACTAACCATATCGTAGGGATACGGCAGGTGCTTTCTCGTATACCTGAGGAGAAAAAGGTAAGCTTTGACCGAAAATTGATCGAAACACTCTATATGGATTTTCTCTTGGAGCCCAAAAACAAAGCAGGCGGAACCTGGGAGATTCCTGTCAAGAAGAATGTGCTGCTTGTTGCCTCAGGAAGCAGTGTGGAGAGCTACAGGACACTAGTCTCGCAGAAGGCCGCAGAGGAGGAATATCTCTCGATTGCATTAAACCATATGCCTGGATTTGCCTGTGATCTTTTCTTCTTTTCCAATCAAAAACGCTATGATGAGTTTGCCTCAGTGCTGCCCATGGATAGAGTGATTCTGACGGACAATATCGCTACAGACAAGAGCCCCAAGGTTATTTTGGCATTTAGATCGTTGGTTTTTGTCGAAGCGTTGTTTGTCAAAAATGTGGCCGCAGTGGCGATCAATGCCTTGCTGCAAAGAGGGGTCAATAGACTTGAGATAGCAGGTTTGGATGGATATGATCTGTCGCAACCCAACTACTCCTATGACGAAACCAGTCTAATCATGGATAAAAAAGCCATGGAAGAAGAGAACGAGATATTGAGACAGGCACTCAAACATCTCTCATCAAAAGTTGCGATCTCGTTTGTCACCCCGTCTATATTTGCCAAAAGTATGGCATTGCGAATCTTGGGTGTGATTCCTGCCCGCTACAAATCCAGCCGCTTCGAAGGTAAACCACTTTGCCTGATTAAAGATATCCCCATGATCAAACGTACCTATATACAGGCAAAGCGATCCAAACTTTTGACCGATCTTATTGTGGCAACAGACAGCCCAAAGATAGAGCGCTATTGCCAGTCCGAAGGGATTCCCGTGGTGATGACAAGTCCGTCATGTTTGACAGGTACGGATCGTTTGGCAGAGGTTGCCTTGATGTACCCTTCTGATCTCTATGTCAATATCCAAGGAGATGAGCCAGTTATAGATGCTCAGGCGATAGATGAGGTAGTAGCACTCTTTAGGGAGCATGGGCAGCGCTATGTCGCCTACAATCTCTATAAGGAGATTGCAGCAGAGGAAGAGGTGGCAAGTGATACGATTATCAAAGTCATCGTCAATGAGCAGGATGAGCTACTTTATATGTCTAGGCTTCCTGTACCATTTAGCAAGTCAGAGATGGTGCCTACTTACAAAAAACAGGTTTGTGTCTATGGCTTTACCAAGCAGGCATTGGAACTTTTTTCCAGTAGAGACAAAACCTGTAATGAACAGTATGAAGATATAGAGATACTGCGCTTTTTGGATATGGGCTATAAGGTCAAAATGGCACAAACCACACTGGATTCTATCGCCGTGGATGTGCCAGAGGATGTCAAAAAAGTAGAACGCTATCTACATGAGAGAGGATTAGCATAATGGTTCAAAATATTATTTTTGATTTTGATGGAGTGATTTTGGACAGTATGCCTATTCGAGAACTGGGCTTTAGGGAGATATTTTCGGCGTATGATGATGCCTTGATTGACCAACTGCTGCAGTACCATGAGGAAAACGGAGGCCTTTCTCGTTATATCAAGATTGCCTACTTCTATAACGAAATACTCCATAAACCGATCACACAGGTGCAGATCGATGCCTTGGCAGCGGCATTTTCCGAGATCATGAGAGAGAGATTGACAGATCGTGCTTTTTTGATAGCGGAGACAGTGGATTTCCTGCAGAGGAATCATCAAGCATATCGTATGCATATCGCCTCCGGATCAGATCAGGAGGAGCTGCGATATCTGTGTGGAGAGTTGGGAGTGGCAGATTATTTTCTGAGTATTCATGGTTCTCCGACACACAAAAATGCGCTTGTCGCAAAGATTCTCTCTGATTATGACTATATCAAAGAGGAGACCATTCTGATCGGTGACAGTATGAATGACTATATTGCAGCAGAGACCAATGGCATAGCCTTTTATGGGTATAATAATACAGCATTGGGTGATGTCTCACAGGAGTACTTGAATGATTACAGGGCACTGGACAAAGGACGAAGCGTTGAAGCATAGTACAGGAAATCAAACAAAAATATCCGATACAGCCAAAGAGATATTTGAGACAGAGTCACGGGAAATCGCAAATCTTTCAGATCTGTTGACGGATGATTTTGAAAATGCTACTGAAGATATCCTAAAAAGTGAAGGGAAGTTGATCGTCTCAGGCATGGGTAAATCAGGGCTGATCGGGACAAAGATCGCTGCTACGCTTGCGAGTACGGGGACACCGAGCTTTTTTCTGCATCCTGGAGAGGCCTATCATGGAGATCTCGGGGTCATTGAAAGGGAAGATATCGTGCTGCTGCTATCCAATTCTGGTGAGACGGATGAAGTACTCAAACTTATTCCCTTTTTGAAAGCACGGGGAAACAGAATCATTGCAGTTACCGGCAATCCCTCTTCCACACTGGCGATGCATGCAGACTACCATCTCAATGTACATGTACAGACAGAGGGGTGTCCTCTCAATCTCGCACCTATGGCATCTACCACGGCCATGCTGGTGATGGGTGATGCGCTCGCTGCTGCACTGATGCAGCTTCGAGGTTTTGAGGATAGAGATTTTGCGCAGTACCATCCTGGAGGAAGTTTGGGGAGGCGTCTCTTGACCAAGGTTGAGGATGTGATGAGCGTTCAAGATTTGCCTGTGTGCTCCCTAGAGGAGAATATCAAAGAGATTACCAGAGTTATCACACAGAGCAAGTATGGCTTGATCGTGGTGGTGTCAGAGGGACACATAGAGGGAGTGATCACTGATGGCGATATTAGGCGCGCCATGGAGGATGAAGAGCATTTTTTCAGCTTTTCAGCTTCGTTGCTTATGACACATGATCCCAAAACCATCCGCCATGATGCCAGCTTGACAGAGGCGCAATCCCTGATGACCGAAGCCAAGATAAATTCTCTTATCGTGACAAAAGAGGGTCTGTTTGTGGGTGTCATCCAAATCTATGATATAGGATTGTGAGCGTATGAAGACAATTGTAGTGATTCCTGCCAGACTCCATGCCAGCAGACTGCCCAATAAGGTATTGCTCGATCTCAAGGGTAAGCCTGTGATCCAGAGGGTCTATGAGCAGTGCAAGAAGGCAAAAAAAGTAGATGCTGTCTATATCGCAACGGATCATACCGATATACAAGAGGTCTGTCTGGGGTTTACCGAGAATGTAATCATGACAAAATCGACCCATGAGTCAGGCACGGATAGGATCGCAGAGGTGGCCGAGTCACTGGAGTGTGCCGTGGTCATCAATGTGCAGGGGGATGAGCCTTTCATGGATCCTTTGTTGATCGATACTGTGGCGGAGGCCTTTGTGCCCGGTGTCTCTATGGTCAGTGCCATGCATAAAATCACAAAAATCTCAGATCTCAAAAGTAGCAATGTGGTCAAAGTGGTAGTGGACAGAGAGAGCTACGCACTTTACTTTTCCCGTGCGATCATCCCGCATCATAGGGATGCGTGGGAGGGGTTGCTCACGCATCATGATACCATTCCGTCAGCATTGATATTTTTTAGGCATTTGGGTATCTATGGGTATACCAAAGCGTTTCTGTTGGAGTATGCGAAGATGGAGCAAAGCTATCTAGAGAGAGTGGAGAGACTAGAGCAGCTAAGAGTGATAGAAAATGGACACAAAATCAAGATGATAGAGACGGACTATAACTCTATCGGTATAGACACAGAAGAGGACTACCAAAAAGCATTGAAGTTGCTTGACGGAGTGGAGAAAGGATTCAAAGATGCATAGCGAGACACTGTACAAAAAACTCAAAGAGAAGAAATTTATCCTCTCTGGGCCCTGCGTGATAGAAAACGAAGTGATGATCATGCATCTGGCAGAGAGCATCAAGAAGATCACAGAGGATCTAGACTTTACCTATGTATTCAAAGCTTCTTTTGACAAAGCAAACAGAACTTCTTTGGACAGCTATAGGGGGCCTGGATTGGAAGAGGGTTTACGGATATTGGAGCGAGTCAAGCATGAGTTTGGGCTGCCTCTGACGACAGACATACACGAAAGCACGCAGGCCCCCACACTGGCAGAAGTGATCGATATCATTCAGATACCAGCTTTTCTCTGCCGTCAGACAGACCTGCTGACAGCGGCTGCCAAAACAGGGCGAATCATCAATATCAAAAAAGCCCAGTTTTTAGACGGCAAAGATATGCTGCATCCTTTGACAAAAGTAAAGCAGAGCGGCAATGATAAGATCATGTTGACAGAGAGGGGTTCGATGTTTGGCCTGGGGAATCTTGTGGTAGACTTCAGACAGATAATAGATATGAAGGAGTTTGGATATCCTGTGGTTATGGATGTGACCCATGCCACCCAGAGGCCTTCAGCACTGGGCGGTACCAGTGGAGGAGACAGAAAGTATGCACCTTTTATGGCCAAACTCGCCAATGCAGTAGGGGTAGATGGTTTCTTCTTTGAGG
>JALWVW010000082.1 GCA_027079365.1 Campylobacteraceae bacterium
GGGAAACGGGACTCGAACCCGCGACCCTCAGCTTGGAAGGCTGACGCTCTAGCCAACTGAGCTATTCCCGCGTCTTAAATCGATAACACTTTATGGTGGTGAGTGAAGGATTCGAACCTTCGAAGACGTAGTCAGCAGATTTACAGTCTGCCCTCGTTGGCCACTTGAGTAACTCACCTATGTGTTATATATACTGGTCAAACACTGATAAAAAATATTTCTGGAGCTGGTAAAGGGACTCGAACCCCCGACCTGCTGATTACAAATCAGCTGCTCTAGCCAGCTGAGCTACACCAGCACCATAAATATTCCATCCTAAAATGGAATGGCATTATAGTTAAAAAAACTTTTAATGTCAAGAGGTTTTACCATCCATAAGTAAATTTTCTCAAATTTTACACACTTAGCGCCAAATCACATCCAGCTGATTCGATAATTTATCTATTTCAAACTGATATTTTTGTTTTTTTATTCTCCCCAAATGCGGGGTATCCTCTATATAATGTTGCAGATAGTACTTTCCCCTGTATCCTCGCCTAAAAAGATCGTTTATGACATGGTTAATGTCCTCTACACTCAGTAGTTCATTACAGACAGTAGTACGTACCTCAAATGCGATATCTCTTTGCAACAATTCACTGAGGCTCAGTGAAAAGTGGTCGAAATGTTTGTTCTTTGTGATGGCCTGGAACTTTTGCTTAGGGGCTTTATAATCTAGTGCCACATAATCCAAAACACCTTTCTCTAACAGTCTCAGTAGCATCGTCGGATTGGCACCATTGGTATCTAACTTGATCTTGTATCCCAATTTCCTGATCTCTTGGCACAGTTCTGGAAGCCCTGAATATAGCGTCGCCTCACCTCCAGAGAGTACCACCCCCTCTAGCATGCCACGACGTTTCTTCAGAAAGTCCAATGCCTGCCCATGTGATATCTTCCCTTCTCCCAATACAATATCTGGGTTGTAGCAATAAGAACAACGCATATTACATCCAGCAAACCAAAAGATAGCCGCCAGATGCTCTGGGTAATCCAGTGCTGTAAAGGGAGTAATATCATAAATGGGTGCTGTACTCACCTTTGTTACTTTAGCCCTTTTTCCAGAAAGAACTTTCTCTCTCGATGCTCTGCTTTCTTGCCAATATTGAAACTTTCTACAGGACGATGGTAGCCCATGACCCTAGTATAAACAATACATCGACTGCGTTTTGCTTCCATGGCCTCTAGCCTCTCTGTTCTACTCATGACTTGTCTCCTCCAAATAATGTGTTGCACACTGCTGTGCATTGGCAACCAAAGTTTCTATCTCCTCTTTGGTACCATGGTCTATGTGTATCCCACAGACTACTGTAATATCTTCTCCCAATCCTGCATGCAGAATCTTTGCGATACTTTGAGAGACGATATCGTCCCTATGCCCCAGTTTGCCTATTGTCTGCAAACCTCTTTTTTCTGCCAGTGTGATTGCCCCGATATGTCCTCCTTCTGCATTGGTAATGATAAACATGTGATCTCTACCTATCCGTAAATACTGCATCTCAATCCTATACTTGTGCTCTCCCACACTAAGAAGCATGCAGTATCTCCTCATCACAGACCGGGCAATACTTGTGCTCTCCGGAGAGATATCCATGTTTCGGACAGATAGAGAAGGTAGGTGTCACGGTAATATACGGCAACCTAAAGTTACCAATCACGCTCTTTACCAGCTTTCTGGCCACCTCTGCTGAACTGACCTTCTCTCTCATATAGAGATGCAACACCGTACCCCCTGTATATTTACACTGCAAATCATCCTGCAACATCAACGCCTCAAACGGATCATCTGTATGAAAGGCAGGGATCTGCGTAGAGTTGGTATAGTAGTTGTTTCCTGATGTGCCTGCCTGGATGATATTCTCATAGCGCTTGATATCCTCCTTGGCAAAGCGGTAAGTGGTGCCCTCCGCAGGCGTAGCTTCAAGATTGTAGAGATTGCCTGAACGCTCTTGAAATTCCTTGAGAAGTTCTCTCATATACTCCATGATGCGCAATGCCATCTCTTTGCCATACTCATCGGTGATCTCATATTTGTCGTTGCTGAAATTTCTAATCATCTCGTTGACACCATTGATGCCAATGGTAGAAAAATGATTATCAAATCCTGGCAGATATCTTGCCGTATAGGGAAACAATCCCCTGTCATACATCTCCTGTATAAAGATACGCTTTTTTTCCAATGTAGCATAGGCATGCTCCATCAGCTGTGCCAGCCTATTGAGTAGTTGAGCCTCATCTCCGGCATAGAGGTAGCCCAGCCGTGCCATATTGATTGTGACTACCCCGATACTCCCCGTCATCTCCGCACTTCCAAAGAGTCCGCCACCCCGCTTAAGAAGTTCCCGAAGATCCAGCTGAAGCCTACAGCACATACTGCGCACATGTCCAGGCTTGTACGCCTCTTCATTTGGGATCAGGTTGCCCATTTCATCTCTCTTGTATTGGCTGCCTATAAAATTTTGGAAATAGGCAGAGCCGATCTTGGCAGTATTCTCAAACAATATATCAGTATTTTCTCCATACCAGTCAAAATCTTCTGTGATATTCACAGTAGGTATAGGAAAGGTAAAGGGTTGTCCATGACGATCGCCTTCCGTCATCACCTCAAAGTAGGCTCTGTTGATCAGGTTCATTTCTGGCTGGAAGTGTTGATACTTGAGCTGTTCCAATGTCTCTATCTTCTCATCGCGCGCTTTGGCTTTCGCCAACAATACCTCATCTTCTAGTGTCTTAAAAAGATGAAGCTGCCCTCTGGTAGGTATCTGATCAGAGAGATCTTCTGGCACTACCCAGTCAATTGTGATATTGGTAAAGGGGCTCTGTCCCCAGCGTGCGGGGACATTGAGATTGTAGACAAAACTTCGTATGGCCTTTTTGATCTCTCCGTAGGAAAGCTGATCCTTAAATACATAGGGTGCAAGGTAGGTATCAAAAGAGGAAAATGCCTGTGCACCCGCCCACTCACTCTGTAGGATCCCAAGAAAATTTGCCATCTGCCCCAATGCCTCCCTGAAATGCCCAGGAGGGAGACTCTCTACCCGGCCTCTAACGCCATTGAAACCTTCATCCAACAATACCCTCAGACTCCAACCCGCACAGTAGCCCGTAAGACAGTCCAAATCATGGATATGATAATCTCCATCACGGTGAGCACTGCCCTCTTCCTTACTATATATACTATCTAGCCAGAAGTTGGCGATTACTTTACCTGCAGTGTTATTAACCAACCCCGCATTAGAATAGCCCGTATTGGAGTTGGCATTGATTCGCCAGTCTGTTTTATCGATATACTCTCTGATGGTCTGGGTAGTGTTGATATAGGTGGTATCTTTGTCAAGTCCCAGAATCTGCTCTCTCTGAATCTTGTGCATGTGACGGTAGAGCATAAAGGATTTCATCACATCAAAGTATTGATGCGCGAACAGCTCTTTCTCAATGATATCTTGCACCTCTTCGACGGCAATCTCTTCATGCTCGCGAATACAATGCATCACATCAACAAAAACTTCCTTATCATACGGTACTACTTCGCTCTCGAAGGCCTTCTTGATCGCATCCTCAATCTTAAACGGCACAAACCGTTGCGATCCTCCATCTCTTTTTACTATTCTTTTGATCATATACACTTCCTCATACACTACAGATCGACTTACGGCACTCTGCAGTCTTCCTTCTGCAGAAGGTCACAAAATCCCAACTCCTATTATAATTAAATCTATTTCAGTATACTCTGATGGTTGTCAACAAGTAAAAAGTATACTCCTTTTTTCCTGACAAATTCTAAAAACTTGATTAATATCAATAGTTTTTATTCTATTTTATGATAAGGAAGCTCTATGAAAATTCTTTTGGCTCCAAGCGAGACCAAACACTCTGGCGGCACTGAGACATTCAATCCTTGCATGCTACGCTTTGAGAGTCTCTGTTCTGCTAGACTTACACTCTTGCATCGCTATACCAATATCCTCCAGCGAGGTGACACTGCAGAGCTCCAGGCCATGTTCGGACTGAAAAAATCTCATGATGTCGCCTATCATGCCAGCAAAGACCTCATTCATGAGCCCGCCATGAAAGCCATCGAACGCTACACCGGCGTGGCATTTGACCACCTAGACTATGAGACACTCAACACTGATGCCAAAGCCTATCTTGATAAACACCTGCTCATCTTCTCCAATCTCTTTGGCATATTAGGTGCCGGGGACCTCATCCCAGAGTACCGCCTCCAACAGGGCAAACCTATCGGAGATACCAAACCCGAACAATTCTACCATCCCCTCCTCAAGCCTCTGCTTGATAGTTACCTAGAAGACGAAGAGATACTCGATATACGGGCAGGCTTCTATGACAAATATTACAAACCCTCACACCCCTATATGACCCTTAAATTTCTCAAAAACGGCAAAGTGGTCAGCCACTGGGCAAAGGCGTACAGAGGAATCGTACTTAGAGAGATCGCACAGGCAGGAGTGGATACCCTTGAAGACTTTACCAAGCTTCCCATTCAAGGACTCTCCATCCATGAGATACAAACCACAGGGCTCAAGACAGAGATCATCTATAGGATAGAGGTGGCATAGTCGTGAAAAAAAATCTATTTGAGATGGGTGCGCAATTTGAGGATACTTGGGTATCGGACAACAAGCAGCCATCTGCCAAATCCCCCTCCGTCCAAATCAAAGCACCGGCCAAACATCAACTTTATTTTGCCAAAGAGAAGCGCAGAGGAAAAGTGGTGACAATCGTCAAGCCCTTTTGCCTAGACAAGCCCACACTCCAAAACCTTCTCAAAACTCTCAAGAGGAAGCTGGGTACCGGTGGCACAGCCAAAGAGGAGACCTTAGAATTTCAGGGAGATATTCCGGAGCAGCTTCGTTCTCAGCTCGAGAAACTACACTTCAGGTTTAAAACATGACAAAACAACAAAGAGTACAACTCAGACAACAGATAGAAGCAGACATACGCAATCTTGAAGAACAGATAGAGACTCTCGAACGAAAGACAAAACCTATCTCGCCAGACTGTGGACTGGGAAGACTCACACGCCTAGAGGCTATGGGAGAAAGCCATGTCAACCACAAGGTATTGGATGAATCTAGACTGCGCCTTACTAGGCTTCGCAATGCTCTCTCCCGTATAGACCATGAGATGTTTGGTATCTGTATTGACTGCGAAGAGGAGATCGGTATGGGGCGGATGAAAATCAGACCCGAATCGGTCAGATGCGTGGCGTGCGCCAGCAATGTAATATAATATCCGCCTTACCGTATCTTATAGGCTCTCTATGTTTCCTACCACTTTCCCCACAATACTTACCTCATCTGGAGCCAACACTTCAGGAGAGTAGTTCTTGTTGTCCGAAATGAGCTCCACCATACCATCGGCTCTCTGTCGGATGCGTTTAATGAAGAGTCCTGCTGTTGTCGAGGCAATGAAAATACCATCTCTGCCAATGTTGGTCTGTGCTCTATCAACAAATACGATAGAACCATCCTGAAGCGTGGGCTCCATAGACTCACCATCCACATGAATGGCCTCAAGTTCGGTACTGCCCATGCCTACCATATTGTGCATAATCTTCTCATCTAGCGTGATCGTTTCATACGTTTCGTCAAACACCTCGGCACCACCACCGGCACTAGCCCGTATGTCTGCAAAGTAACGAATTTGAAAGAACTTATTGGTCTCTTCGATCAACATATCCACCGCCTGATCAAAAAAGAGCCAGTTCACTGAGATCTTCTTTTGGGCACAAAACTGCAGAATCTCCTCATAGGGGATAGAGTTTCGCTTCTTCATCGTAGCGAAGGTTGCCTGAGGAATACCCAGCTCGCTGGCCACATCTTTATCGAAGATTTTCTTGCTTAGGCTTCTCTCTGAGATAATATCTTTGAGTTTGTCAATCACCGTCTTAAAATCTACCATTCCATACTCCTTTTGGGGTCATTAGGCATATTATAATACAAAAATACTTAAAAGTATGACAATTTGACATATTTTTACTATTTTTCTTACAAAACAACTATACTTCTCATAGAAATTGTTAAAAAGGATGTAAAATGAATATCAAAACAAACAGAGCACTTCTTAAAGAAGCGATCAACAGCGGATGTCAAACAGTGGCTCAGCTGGCACATTTTCTCAGAGTCAGAGCATTGTTAGAGAATGGATACCGCACCTTTTAAAGAGCACCTCTAAAGTACAACCACATCAATCTCTTGACCCGCTTCAACACTGCTGGCTTCCTCAGAGGTATAGACCAGCGCAATCGTGCCCAACATATTGGTAAGGATCGCAGAGGTACCTACTTTCTTGCCTTCGAAGTCCACCTTGTACTTTCCCTCTTCGATGCTTAGATTACAAGCGGTAAACTCTGTTTTTTTGGCACGCTTGACAAAAGGCTCTTTGAGTGTGGCTTTCATCATAGGAAGCAAAAAGGAACCATTTTGAAGCTTCTGGATGAGAGGAATGAGATAGATCAGCGCCATGATCGTAGAAGAGTAAGCAAAACCTGGCAGTGCTACGATAAACTTATTCTCTTTGCGTGCGATGATGATATGCTGTCCAGGCTTGACCCGCACGCCTCGCAAGACGATCTCACATCCCAGTTCATAAATCACATCCTTGACAAAGTCAAAGTCCCCTACGCTCACACCGCCAGTGGTCACGACGATATCACTTACTTCTAGTGCTTCAGAGAGTGCCTCGAAAATCGTCTCTCTGTCATCTTTGATACACTTATAGTGTAGAGGGTCTCCTCCATATTTGGTCACGATGGACTCTATGGTATAGTTGTTGGAGCTGCGTATCTGTGCATCATTAGTCTGCTCCTCCCCTAGATCGAGCAGCTCACTCCCAGTAGAGAGGACAGCGACCTGAGGCTTATCATAGACAGTGACCTCCGTAATATTGAGGCTTGCCAGCACACCGATCTGTGGAAAATCGATCACAGACCCTTCACCTATAAGCTTTTCGTCCTTGGCGTAGTTCTCTCCGACTTCTCGCACAGAGAACCCAAAGGG
>JALWVW010000083.1 GCA_027079365.1 Campylobacteraceae bacterium
TATACCTGCGGTGAGTCCTCCTAGCACTGCACCCCGCAAGCCTGCGATGAGAGCTTGTCCTGGGCTCGCACCATTGAGGAGCAGGGCAGAATAATAGTGTTCTGCTTGGGTTTTCACTTTTTGGGCTCCTCCTATTTGGTTGTGGGTTGTGGGTAGTGGCCCTAAGGCTAAAACTTTAAAATATGTTTGATATTGCCAAGAAAATTATCCCTATCTTTAATTTTATCAATCGGATTGCTAGGGCATTCTTTTTCTAAGAAATTCCTATCGTCACTATATGCATTTTTATAAATATGTGTTTTCTCATCTTCTGTTAAGCCTTGATAAGTTGCACACCGTATCAGCAAAACATTATCTTCATAATGTTTCAGAGAATAATATCCCAGTAACTCATTTAGTGCTTTTTATCATTTTTCTTTGCCATTATTTTCAATTTGCTTAATTTAGAACTATCATAATTTTCAACATATCCAACTTTTGGCAAGAAAAAGCAAGACAATATCAGTATTAGTGCTAATATAAATATTATTTTATGCCTTTTCATTTATTTTCCTCTAAATAGTTTCATTTTACCATCAGGGATGCCAAATAATTTATAGAAAAAACTATCTCTTGTAACAAATCCTTGTACAGGAAGCATTGGTGCAGTATAATACTAGAGATCTGCCCTCCAGACCACCCCAATCTCTTCTACACTCACATCTCGCTTCTTGGGCTTGATGGAGAAGCTTTCAATCTCATAGTTCTCTATACTGTATGTCTCTGAGAGTGTCTCTATCTTCTCTGTCAGTTCGTTTTCCAGATCTTCCAGTTTCTCCTCGATCTCCATCACCTTCTCTTCGGCTCTGGAGACATCGCCGCGCTCTTTGTAGGCGCGGCTGCTGCGGCTGATCGTCGTCCCGATCTTTGTCGCGGTCGTACGGCCGAACAGCGCTCCGAGTATAGAGGCTCCGACATTGAGCAGGGAGCTCATCTGGTCGCCTTTTTCTTTCTCTACCCGTGCCTTGGCACGAGAGAGCTGATCTAAGAGGCGTTTCTCTTTTTTCTCATACTGCTCTTTGAGCTTGTCCAGCTTCTCCTCTTTGCGCTCATCCAGTTCCCCCTGGACCCTTACTCTAAAATCGCCCAGTGTCTCGTCTACCTCAGACTCCATTCTCAGTGTTTTGCAGCGATAGAGTTCGAGCTTGCTGTTTCTATAGAGATGGTCTATCAGTGCGCGCGTGGCACTCTTCAATGCTTTGTCTGTCGAGACAGAGGCAGGCACTTCGGCAAATTTTGCCTCCTTGGGCTCTTTGGTCGGCAGCAGTGTAAAATCAAGATCATCTACCTCTGCATCCTCCCAGTCAACACTGTCAACCCCCACAATATCCAGATAGTCGAAGCCCTCTTCTGTCACCTCGATACCCCGCCTACTGTCATGATAATAGACCTCACTCTTGGCAGCAAGAAAGGGGTGGTACCTTCCCGCACCCGTCACATCTGGCTCGTAATACTGCTTGATACTGCTGTCAACAGTGTTGACATGGTCATACCCAGCCTCTACCTTGGAGGGTGTCTGCACTGTCAAATTCTCCTCTTCAAGCACCGTTTTTTGTGTATGCATGAGCACAGAGATCTCCGCCTTTTTGAGTGGGCCCTTGAGGTAGCTCATCACCCATCTGGTACCGAAAAGTCTGATATCTTCCAAATGTGCACTTTTGAGGAAGAAAGTTCTTTTTTTCAAGTTTGCAAGCAGATTTGCGATCTCTTTCTTGTCAAACGCAGAGCCCATCTTGCCTCCCAATCCGTCAATCACCCGATTGACATCCTGCGTAGTCTGCAAGCGGCCGATACACCAGGTGCCAATATTGGACAACCCTTTGTAGTCAAGGTCTACAGGGTTTTGCGTACTGAGCACCACCCCGATACCATAAGCTCTGGCCTGTTTGAGCAGGGTGATCATGGGCTCCTTTGAGGGAGGATTTTTGACTGGAGGGAAAAAGCCATAGATCTCATCCATATAGAGCAGGGTTCTCAGTCTGTTGGAGCCAC
>JALWVW010000084.1 GCA_027079365.1 Campylobacteraceae bacterium
GAAAAAGATCTGAAAAATATTATGGCGGCATTTGAAGACCATATGCAGTCATTGTATGATTTTACAACAGACAGTGAGACAAAAAAGAGTATCGAGGTGTCCCAAAAACTCTGGATACCGGTAAAAGAGATGCTTGAGGCAGCGCCTACCAGGGAGAATGCCAGAACACTTCAGGTCAAACTCGAAGCGCTGCTTAAGGCCGCAGACAAAACCACAAAAATGTTTGCAAAGCTGACAGGCAAAAAATCAGGAGAGATCATTAATATATCAGGGCGGCAGAGAATGCTCTCCCAGCGCATAGCGGGTCTCTATATGATGAGGTCATGGGGGATAGACGACCCGGAGTTTCATGAGAAAATGGACGCTGCCATGAAGCTCTTTAGTGATTCTCACAAGAAGTTGAAGACTTATGAGAAAAATACACCCGAGACAACTGGACTTCTGAAAAAGGTAGAGAGGAATTTTATGTTTTTTCAGATGATGCGTGACTCTACGACCTTTATCCCAGCGTTGCTGTTTAAAAAATCGATGACGATTCTCAAGGACATGAACAGCGCTACGGGGCTCTATGCCAAGATAGGCGCAGCAGAGTAATCTTCTGTCCTGTGTGGTTTTTTATCTAAATGCATGTATGATTAGAGATGATTTTTGATGACCTCGATACGATAACCGATCTCTCCTCTTGGGCGCAAACCTGTCCATTTGGCGGAGAAATGAAAGCAAGAAAGAAGACAGCTGTTGAGCACCGCTCCAATATGATGCTCAACCCCCTGGTGCTCAAACACCTCAACCGTATAGATGAATCTGCCGCAGATGTCATTACGCTCAACCTGGAAGATGCGATCGCCCCTTCGCGAAAGAGGGAGGCACTTCACAATATCGCACTTTTTCTCTCTCATCTCCACACATCTGATGCCATGATCGTCGTGCGTACCAATCCTCTGGATCAGGGAGGGGCAGAGGAGATCACATTTCTCAATGAGTTTGGGTTTGATGCTATTAGGCTTGCTAAGGTCAAGAGTCCACAGGAGATTGAGAAGGCACTGACACTACTCTCGGCAGAGAAAGAGCTGCACATCTCTCTGGAGACAAAAGAGGCATTTGCAGATATGGCGGCGCTTAGGATAGACAGAAGACTGACCACCGCCAATCTGGGAATACTGGATCTGCTGGCATCTTTGGGGCTGCCACAGTCTATTGTGCAGATAGGCAATCCTACAATAGACTATCTGCTTTCAAAGTTTCTGATTGATGCCAAAACAGCAGGGCTGCATCCTGTCTCTTTTATGTTTCAGGAATATTGGGATACAGAAATATTTGAGAAGTGGTGCCGATATGAGCGTGCTATGGGCTTTGACTCCAAAGCCTGTATGGGACCCAGACAGGTGGCTATTGCCAATGAGATTTTCGGCATTACTGCAGAGGAGTGTGCGCGGGCAAGGCATATTCAGGAGGTATTTGAAGCCCATGCCGCCCAAGGTGTCAATGGCTTCATGGATAAAAAGTATGGATTTATCGATGAGCCTATTTATAGAGATGCATTGCTGCTACTTCAACCGCTGGAGTGAAATCGTTTTTTTATCTGTCAGACACATAGAAAAGTGTTTTTCATAATAGGCAGCCTCATTGGCGAAGAGGACATGGCGACTCTCTGCCTCCTCATAGCAGATATCTTCACCCTCCAATGATATGAACAGCGGATCTCCCTTCTCTATCTTGGCGTATCCGTTGTCCTGAAGTGCAGGGTGCAGCATGGCAGTGATAGCACCCTCTTCACCGCGAGGGTAGTCGATCAGTGCTACATGATCATAGATCTCTACCTCAGTATAGGATTGAACCTCTCCTCTGTTGTGTAGTTCGATAAAGTCAAGCAGTGCCTGTATGACTCTCTCTGTTCCGAAAAACATATCTGCTCTCAGTACACCCTGCGGAATAGGGCCTACCTCTATCGTGATACCGTGGGGTGGGATAGAGCTGACAAAAGAGGCATCGTCGGTATCTCCTTTCCAGCGAAAGATATGGAGCTC
>JALWVW010000085.1 GCA_027079365.1 Campylobacteraceae bacterium
TGGCGGGTATACTCTCCGATGTGCATCATCGACAGGTAGCTTGTCATCGGTGCCTCAATGGCGTAATGAAACGTGCGTCTGCCATCATGCGCAACAATCTTTCCGGGCGTGCCGTTGGCAATAGCAGTAAAGCCTTCGGGAACGGTGATGCTGAAACTGTACGTGGCTTTGTCAAGAGGGTGGTTGTTGCAAGGATACCAGTTTTTTGCAGAGTTTGGCTCGTTGACGGCATAGATGCCCTTCCCCTCGGGAAGTTTGCTCCAGCCCTGCACCATTTCGCCTTTCAGCGGCTGCGGTACACCGCTGTAGTCGACTTCTACCTTCAGCAAGGTATTTTGGGCTGCCTTGTTTGGAAGCGTGATGAAAAGTTTGTCGCCCTTCCTTTCGAAAGGAGCTTTGATGCCGTCAACGCGCACGGTATCAATGTGCAGGCCGTACAAATCAAGCGCCACCTCGGAAAGGGGCATTTTTGCTTTCAAGACCAAGAGCGCCTGGGCTTTGATGGCACCGCTGCTCGCGTTCCAGTCAAATCCCAGGTCGTAGTGCTGCACATCGATGAGTGCACTTCCTTCGCCAGGGAAAACAGTGTCGCCCATACTTGTGAGATTGCCATCCTTGGGTATGCCGGCTCCGTAGAGTCCGCAGGCGAGTATGGTGGACATGTATAGGGTTGTCAGAAATGGTTTCATGAAAAGTTCCTTTGATGGATTGGTAGCGCCGCTGCGTGCCTCATGTTGCACAAGGATAGGTTATGATTTTTTCAGCGTGTTTCTCGTGTTATCATTTGTCTCAGAACCATTATACCATATCGACAAAGCAAAAATATGTTCCTCGACGCCAAGATGCTTTGGGTGAAAAAATAGATGCCATAATCAAATAGGTGGCGACTGACCCTTAATAGGTAAAAACTATACTCCTTGACGTAATAGAGAAATATATCTATGTTAAGAAAGTCTAAAGCTAAATGGACTTCACTATGTTACTAAGCGTGGAGTTTTTAGCGTTATCGAACAAGAGAAATAGTGCTATACTGAGAGTATATTGGAGGCGGAGGGATATGCCCAAGAAAGATATAAGCATGAAAGGAAATGATAAATGACCATTTCGAATGTGGAGATCGCTTCTGTTTTTGATCAGCTGGCAGATCTTCTGGAGATCAAAGGCGAGAACCCTTTCAAGATCAGAGCCTACAGAAATGCTGCGCGTACCATAGAAAATCTGGGTACGGACCTGAGAAAAATGCTGGAAGAGGGTGAGGATATCTCACAAATTCCTACGATCGGTGAACATATTGCCCGAAAAATAGCAGAGATCATTAAAACCGGCAGACTTGCCAAGTTTGAATTTCTGAAACATACTTTTCCTCCCCATCTTCTCGATCTCCTGAAAGTAGAGGGGATCGGCCCTAAAAGAGCCAAAGTACTTTACACGGAATTGAACATAGCGTCACTGGACGGGCTGAAAAAGGCTGCTGAGAAACATCAGATCCGTGCACTCAAAGGCTTCAGTGATAAACTGGAGAAGAAGATCCTCAAGGGTACCATTCTGGCAAAAAAAGAGGGGAAACGTTTCATGTACTCTGTTGCTGAACCTTATGCCGAGGCACTTGAAGCCTATCTGAAGAATTTCAAAGGCGCTTTGCAGGTCATCGTCGCAGGAAGTTTCCGAAGAAGAAAAGAGACAGTGGGTGATCTCGATATTCTTGCCACCTCCGCCCATCCGGCACTTCTCATAGACTATTTTGTGAAATATCCCGATATCAAAGAGGTTATTTCCAAGGGAGATACAAGATTGACGGTGATCCTGAAGAATGAGCTGCAGGTAGATCTCCGGTGTGTAGCGGAAGAGAGCTATGGTGCTGCATTGCATTACTTTACGGGTTCAAAATCCCACAATATCGCGGTAAGGATCATGGCAAGAGACAGGGGGATGAAGGTCAATGAATATGGTGTTTTCAGGGGAGAAAAGAAAATAGCAGGTGTGACAGAGGAAGAGATGTACCGGACAGTAGGAATGGCGTATATCGA
>JALWVW010000086.1 GCA_027079365.1 Campylobacteraceae bacterium
TACACTCCTGGAGTATGGTGTATTTGAGGTATTTGGATTTGGGTACCACATTGCACTGGATGCTGCGTTGGCAATATTGGCAGCCTTGGCATTGGGAGAGGAAATTGAACAGATCAGAGAAAACCTTTGCCATTACAAAGGGATCAAAAAGCGTTTTGATATTATTCAGAACAGGGAGCAGTGTGTAGTCATTGATGATTACGGACATCACCCTACAGAGATCAAGGCCACGATGGATGCACTGAAAACCTATGTCAAGATGCGAGACTTCCATCAACTTCAAGTTATCTGGCAACCCCATAAATATAGCCGAACAATAGACAATCTCGAGGGATTTGTAGAGTGTTTTGAGGGCGTAGATGAGCTCGTAATCCTTCCGATCTGGGCAGCAGGGGAGATCGAAGTAGAGATAGATCTCAAAGGAGCTTTTAGCCGATACAAGCTTCTGATGGCTGACAGTGTGACCAGGGAGGACAGTATCGTCAAAGTAATACGAGACGGCCACGTGATTCGGGAATATGACCACGATTTGGTGGTGGCATTTGGTGCAGGAGATATCACCTACCAGATACGCGGGGAGTCCTGACTATGGCTGAGGAGAAGGCAGAAACACTTGTAAAAAAACTTGACCTTGATCGTTATGTCCATACTTTTCAAAGCTTCTTTGTCAGACCCAAGTCTATTGTGCTGGAGGGAGATATCCACCAGCACTACCGCTATATCAAGGCGCTCTCTACGATAGAGTATCCTGTCCCTAAAGCGCTGCCCTCACTTCAGTCCCCTCTTGCCAGACTTCGTAAACAGGCGGTGCTGTCACTGGATGAGTTGTATGCTTTTGTGACCATGATCAGTTATTTTAATAGGCTCAAAAGCATGCTACTTCCCGAGCCGCTCCACAGTTGGATACATGGGATAGAAGTGCATGATGAGATACGCGATATTATGGGATACTTTACCGATGAGGGTGAGATCAATCCGGAAAAAGAGCCAGAACTTCTGGATATCCATCGTGCATTGGGGCAGAACAAACGAGCGATCAAGGAGAGCCTTTATGCCATGACACACAGTGCAAAGCTCTCTAAGTATCTGGTCGATACACAGATCCATCTCTACCATGATGAGGAAGCATTGCTGGTCAGAGGAGGGTTTACGCAGGCACTTAAGGCGACAGTCATAGGCAGAAGTCCTGCGGGTTTCTTCTATATCGTCCCTCAAAAAATCGCTGCACTGAAAGAGCAGGGGAAGGTGCTTTTGCAACGAAAAGAGGATATTGTCTGGCGTTACTGCAAGCAATTTTCTGAAGTGTTCCACCGCTGGGAACGGTTTTTGCACTATATTGACGGAGAGTATGATCGTTTTGACCATTACCAGGCGAGAGTGGGCTTTGCCAAGGCGCGTGACTATGATTTCGTGCTTCCTGATGCACAAAAAGGTATCGTGTTGCACAGCTTTGCCCATCCTGCGATAGAGCATCCCATACCTGTGACCATTGCTCTTGACAAGCCGATCATGCTGGTCACCGGTGTCAATGCCGGGGGCAAGACCATGTTGCTCAAATCCATACTCTCTGCTGTCTATATGAGCAAACATCTGCTTCCTTTTCGCTGTAATGCGGCAGAGACGAGAATCGGAAAGTATAAACACATCGAAGCGATCATTGATGACCCCCAGTCTGTCAAAAATGATATCTCTACCTTTGCGGGCAGGATGCTGGAGTTTTCCAAGCTGTTTCGCCAAAAGGATGCCTTGATAGGGGTGGATGAGATAGAGCTGGGTACAGATGCAGATGAGGCTGCGGCACTTTTTAAAGTCCTGCTTGAAGCCCTCAAGCGCAGAGGTAACAGCTTTGTGGTGACTACCCATCACAAAAGATTGGCCTCCTTGATGGCGGCAGATGATGAGGTGGAATTGATCGCTGCATTGTACGATGAGGCACGCAGGCTGCCTACCTATACCTTTTTACAGGGGAGTATCGGCAAAAGTTATGCTTTTGAGACAGCAGAGCGCTATGG
>JALWVW010000087.1 GCA_027079365.1 Campylobacteraceae bacterium
CAGCATCAGGCAGTCATGCAGATGTGACTTTCCCTTATACAATCGGTGATGGCAACGGAGGCACTGCAACAGCAGATGTAACTGTCACTATCGGCAACAATGCACCAGCAGCGGCAAATGATACCAAGAGTACATTACAAGACACACCAGTAAATATCGATGTCGTCACAAACGATACAGATACAGATGGTGATACTCTGAGTGTAAAAGAAGGTTCCTTGACAGACCCAGCACACGGCACAGTCACCATCAACCCTGATGGCACTATCAAGTACACACCTGATGCAAACTACCATGGTACAGATACCTTTGAATACACCGTAGAAGATGGTCATGGCGGAGAAGATACAGCCACAGTGACTATACAAGTAGCCTTGGACACAGACAACGATGGTATCCCAGATTCAGTAGATATAGATGATGATAACGATGGCATCCCAGATGTAGTAGAAGAGAAGGGTACACCGGGACTGGACACAGATGCAGATGGTGTGCCAGATAGCCTGGATCTGGATTCTGACAACGATGGCATACTCGATATTGAAGAGGCAAATGGTGTCGATACGGATCATGACGGTATGGTGGATGATGCGACAGACACAGACAATGACGGGCTGGCAGATGTCGTCGATGCCGCACCAACAGCAGCAGATGCACCAGCTGATATAGCAGAAGGCTTGAATGTAACATTACTCCCCGTACCAGACACTGATGGTGACGGCAAAAGAGATTTCCAGGATGTAGACAGTGACAATGATGGTATCAGTGACCTCATCGAAGCAGGCATAGATCCTGTGGCCAATGATACCAACAATGATGGTATGCTGGACACAACCCCAGATGCAAATGCAGATGGCATAGAAGAAGGAATCAATCCAAACGGAATAGCCACTATAGTAGACCCCGCTACAGGAACCCCCGTAGTGACTCCAGATACCGATGGAGATAATGTAGATAACTACAGAGACTTGGATTCAGACAATGATGGTCTCAATGATGTCGTAGAGGCAGATCCCGGTGCGGATACAGACAATAATGGTCTTATTGACACAGTAGGTGCCTTGACAGGTGCTGCAGCAATGCCAGATCAAGACCATGACGGTATACTGGATCCTCTAGAGCCAAACAATCCAAACCTAGGAGACTTAGACTCTGATGGTGATGGTGTCATAGACAATACAGAAGATCAAGACCATGACGGTATTCCAGATATAGTAGATGTTAATACAGATACATTCGGTGACAGCGGCACTTCTATAGAAGCAGTCTTCTGGACAGACACAAATGGAGATGGCATAAAAGACGAAAATGAAGATCCAATTGCGGGAGCCACCGTGGAGCTACTGGATGAAAACGGCAATCCTGTACCATGTCCACGAGAAGGAAAGAGCTTCAGATTGGCTAATTCGGATGAGCCAAGGTATTGTACAACTGTAACTGGAGCAGACGGTACATATAGATTTGACAATGTGCCTCCGGCAAAATACCAAGTTAGATTTACACTCACCAATGCGAAACAGGCAGAAGGGTTTAAATTCTCAACTGAGGGCGAAGAAGACGGTAGCACAATAACAGTCGGTGTAGATACAACTACAGGCAATAAAGATGTTGTGGTAGCAGCAGCAGCGGTTAACTGTGGCTGTGCAGATATAGTATCGGACAGTGCCGACGCACTAAGCATATTTGGCATGATACTGATGATGCTTGGCACTGCGATAGCAGGACTGCTCTTTATCAGAAGAGAAGAACTTAGTATCTAACACTTTTTCTCCTATGTCCACCCTGTTTTGGGTGTGACCATAGGCTTCCTTTGGGTATAATACCACCCATGAATACCCTATCCAATATCCACCCCCAAAAACAGCAACTACTCACCCTGCTATTGATACTTGTGATAGCCAAGGTGAGTGCCAATATCTACCTCTCTTGGGCTGATATAGGCATCATCCTCTCTTCGACAGTGGCGATAGAACACTTCCTGATATACCTTCGCAAGCGCAAACTGGACTA
>JALWVW010000088.1 GCA_027079365.1 Campylobacteraceae bacterium
AAGAGTAGCTTCGCGACTGCAGCATCTGCTGTTGGTTTTTGAAGCATAGACTCAATAGAAATCTCATACTTTTGCAACTCACTTGTAATCGCGGCTAATACACCACTCTCATCTGCCACTTGAAGGCGGATATAGTATTGGGTGACAATCTCCTCTTTGGGTAGAAGCTTGAATCCACTCTCCAATCCTTTTTTGTACCCCAGCATCGGACCATGGTTGCCACGGACAATATCTACGATATCAGCAATCACTGCACTGGCGGTTGCATCACCGCCGGCACCGGCACCGTAATACATCGTCTCGCCAACCCTGTCACCTGCCACAGAGACAGCATTCATCACGCCGTCTACTTTGGCGATCATGCTTGATTGTGGGATCAGCGTAGGGTGTACGCGTAGCTCTATTCCCTTGGCTGCTTTTTTGGCAATACCCAGTAGCTTGATCTCATAGCCAAACTCTTTGGCAAATGCCACATCGGTCTGGGTAATATGCTCTATTCCCTCTATCAGAATATCCTCTGGTTTGGCATCGATACCGTAGGCGATAGAAGCAAGAATAAGTAGCTTATGCGAAGCATCAAACCCTCCTACATCAAAGGTTGGATCTGCCTCGGCATAGCCTAGCTCCTGTGCCTCCTTGAGTATCTCGTCATACTGGGCACCCTTCTGAATCATCTTCGTGAGCATATAATTGGTGGTTCCGTTCATGATGCCCTGAATCGACTCTATATGGTTGGCAGCCAGTCCGTTGCGCAGCGCACCGATGACAGGAATCCCTCCTGCTGTGCTCGCCTCATACATCAGAGGAAGCTCACCTGCAATCTCCTGAAGCTCGTAGCGATGGTATGCCAGCAGTGCTTTATTGGCCGTCACGACTGCCTTGCCATTTTCCAGTGCTCTCTTCACCAGCGCATAGGGCTCTTCCACTCCGCCCATCAATTCTACAACGATATCGATCTCCGGATCATCAATCACCTCCGAAGGGTTATCAGAAAGTGTAATCGTGACACCCCGGTCTTTGGAGAGATTTTTCACCACTCCTGTTTTAACCACGATTCGTTTACCGGCTCTTGCCTCTATGATATCGGCATTGGCTTCAAGTATAGCAGCCACACTTGCGCCTACCGTGCCTACACCCAGTATGCCTATTTTAACCATGCTTTTTTTCCTCTTCAACTGTTTTTAGGAACTTCTTGATATTTCTGGCTGCCTGCCTGATGCGGTTCTCATTTTCTATCAATGCTATCCGGACATACCGGTCTCCGTATTTACCAAATCCTATCCCGGGGCTTACTGCTACACCCGCTTCCCTCAGAAGTCTCTTGGAAAATTCCAGGCTTCCCATATCCTGACAAATCTCAGGTATCTTTCCCCAGATAAACATACTGGCATTAGGCTTGCCCATCTTCCAGCCAGCATTGGCAAAGGCCTCCAGCATCACATCTCTTCGTTTGAGATAACGGGGAATGATCTGCTCATCAGGCACATAGCCATGCTCATCGAGTGCTACGGTGGCTGCTACCTGAATAGGAGTGAACATTCCGTAATCCAGCCAGGATTTGATACTTTGCAAGGCAGCGATGAGCTTTTTGTTTCCCACCACAAAACCGACCCTCCAGCCTGCCATATTGTAGGACTTGGAGAGTGTATAGGACTCTACTGCCACATCTTTGGCTCCCTCAACTTCCAAGATGGACGGGGTTTTATAGCCATCAAAAGCAATATCAGCATAGGCAATATCCGAAATGATATAGAATCTTTTCTCTTTGGCAATGGCGACAATTTTCTCATAGAACTCTGGCGTCACGGTAGCTGTAGTAGGGTTGTGTGGAAAATTGAGTACCAGAAACTTTGCTTTTGGGAGTGAATTGTCCAGTGCTTCCATCAAATCTGCGATAAAATGCACTTCATCTACCTCGAAGGTCTCTTCATCAAAGATAAGCTCCATCTTTTCGACATTGGCACCTGCGAGGATAAAGGCCTGCGAATGAATTGGATAGGTAGGATCAGGCACAATAGCCACATCGCCGGGATTGGAGATTGCCTGCACCAGGTGTACATAGCCCTCTTTGCTTCCCATGGTCGCCACCACTTCGGTATCAGGATCTAGTGTCACATTATATTTTCGTTTGTACCAATTTACCATAGCCAGACGAAGCTTGTAGATACCCTTACTGGCACTGTAGCCATGGGTCTTATCTCTTTGCGCCGTTTCGCAAAGCTTGTCTATAATCGGCTGAGGTGTTCTGGCATCCGGGTTTCCCATGGAGAAATCTATAATATCCTCTCCCGCCCTGCGTGCTGCCATCTTGATCTCATTGATCTCTGCAAATATATACTTAGGTAACCTGTTTATCTTTTCAAACTGTATTTCATCAAACATATTTTTTTCCTACCACACTGTACTTTTATTTAATTTCTGAAATTCTTCTTTAGAGATATCTTTTACTTTTCCATTTTTGATCAAGAAGTAGTTCTTGTCTCTCTTTTTCGGCGTAGTTGCTTTGCCTTTGATGACAAAATTGATAGCATTGTGCCCGGCAACCAGTATCCAACTTGTAGAAGAAGTATCAAAGTCAATATCCCCTTCTATCACTTTTGCTGCACGCTTCATCGTACCAAGATCTGTGTAGCCTACCCAGACTTTTTTCATCGGGTGAAGGGTAACAATCTGTATTTTTCCAGATTGCTTCTTCGTCTTCTTCGCTGGTTTTTTTGCTGATCTGGTTTTTATCTGAGGGGGCAAGACCTCTTCCATAGCTGTGGCAGCCTCTTCTGTTTTTTCTTGTGCCATGGAGGGTACCTCTGTTGCCAAGGTATCTGTTGCCGGTGCGACAGCCGGTACCTCACTCACCGCAGTATTGCCCACATTAGGAGTGGAGTCTGCCATATTATCTGTTTTCTCTGCATCTGCTATGCTCGCATCATTAGGTTCTGTAGCCTGCGAAAGGATCTCTTGCTGCTCCTGCTTCACCTCTCTGATAATCTGCTCTTCAGCAGTAGAGTCATTTTTCTCTTTGCCTGTGCTTTTCTCAGACACAGGTTCTTCTGATGCAGTTTCTGTCGTCTCATTCTTCTCTGTTTTGGCCCATACTCCATCGGTAGTAACAGTTGGCTCATCCGTCTCCAGAGAACTACTGTTTCCTAGCCATGCCTTTGCCTGACTGACAATGGTACCGACAAAGGTGCTACTGCCGATGGTAGTATTGTTGTCACTGCTGCTGTCTTTGGCAGCCAAAAAATACCAAGTACCGTAACCGATCCCAAAAAGTATCAAGAGCATCAAAAGCTTCGAAGTAAATCCTCCCATCCTTTCACTTGCATCAGGCACTGTCACTACCAGCCTGGCATCAAACTCCTCCTCTGGTGCACCGGAAAAATACGCCGCACACTCTTTTTTGAGTGCCTCCAGCTCTATGCCGAATTCCCGTTCCAGAATAGAGATAAATCCCAATGCTTTGACACGCTTCATATCCGAAAAGTCACGCTGCACCAGTTTTTCTATATTTTCAATAGAGATGCGCGTTCTCTTGCTGATTGTCGCGATACTGTTCTCTTCTATGACTTCATTTAGTTGCATAACCCATCCTGTGTATTAGTATTGCTGCAGCCGCACTGACATTGAGCGAATCAAATCCCCTCTTCATATCGATAGAGAGCGTTTTATCCAGTTTGGCTCTTATTTTTTTGGAAATGCCTTTATCTTCACTGCCCAAGACCAATACTCTTTTTGACGGGAAGCATATCTCTTCTACTGCATCCCCCTCCATAGAAGCACCATAGCTGGTAAATCCTATTTGTCCCAGCTCATTAAGCAGATCAAGTGCATTGTGCTGCACGCGAAAAGGCATATCAAGCAGTGCTCCTGAGCTTGTGCGCGCTATCGCGGCAAATGGCAGCTGCTTGATCCCAGTGGCGACGATGGCATCCACACCCAATGCATAAGCAGTCCGCGTAATTGCACCAATATTGCCGGCATCAGTCAGACCATCAAGGATGACAAGAAAGCTCCCCTCTTTAACCTGTGTCAGCGACGCAGGTTCTGGGGCTGACATCTCTACCAGTATCCCTTGATGATTGCCGCCTTTGCTCATCGCCTGTGCCCAGCGATTCTCCAAAAACTTGATCTTCTCACGGTACTTGTCATAGAGCACCTGCGGTAAAATACCTTTTTTAGCTATATAGACTGTCTCAATCTTCTCTTCGTGTTTTTCCAGTGCATACAAAGATACCTGTTTTCCATAAATAATCATGGAAGATTTTATCCAATTTTTACTTGCAACCTGCGTTTTGAGATTTTTAATTTTTAATTTTTAATTTTTAATTAAAGTTTCGTACCATGCTTTGGTGCTTTTGTCACTCAGTGAGGCAAGCAGTTTTGCCTTGGTTTTTGGTGGCAACTCCAAAGCAAGTACCTGATCGAAGGAGAGGGACTTCTCTGTCTGCTTTCTCCCCTGCACCACAACCACCCATTCACCACGGATCGTTGTCACAGCTAGCTGTGTGTCAAGTTCCTCAGCACTACCACGATAGTAGTGCTGGTATTTCTTGCTCACCTCTTTTGCCAAAAAGATCTCTCTGCGGGCATCGATGGCTCTGATCTCACCGAGAAGTTTTTCCAGGCGGTGGGGCGCCTCATAGAGAACCGTGTCATGCAGACTGTTCATTACAACATCCAGTGCAGCTGCCCGCTCTTTGCCCTTATGAGGCAGGAAGGCAAAGAAGAGAAACTTTCCGCTCTCAAAACCCGAAGCAGCATAGACTGTCGTGACTGCAGAAGCACCAGGCAGCACATCGTAGGCTATCCCCTGTTCCTGACAATACGCAACCAGTAGCTGGCCCGGATCAGAGATAGCTGGCATCCCTGCATCGCTGACATATACTACCGCTTCAGTCTCCAGTCTTTCTGAGATCTGACCTAGCCGTTCTGCCCCATTATGCTCATTAAATGAGAGAAAATCAGCCTCTGGGTACACCATACCAAAACGCTCTTCCAGTAGGCGCAAAAGCCGTTTGGTCTGGCGTGTGTCTTCACAGAGAAACAGGGTAGCTTGTTCAAAAAACTTCATAGCACGAAGTGTAATATCTTGAGGATTTCCTATAGGAGTGGGGATAAAGGTAAGCATAGTATAAGATGAGGGGCAGATGTGATATCTGCCCATGAGACTACGAGAGTTTATACTTGTTCTTAAACTTCTCTACTCTACCTGCGGCGTCAACGATCTTTTCAGAACCAGTAAAGAATGGGTGGCACTCATTACAGATATCAATAGATCTCTCTGCAACAGTAGACTTGGTTTCAAAGCTGTTTCCGCATGCGCAAGTTACTTTGCACACAACATATTCTGGGTGAATATCTTTTTTCATTGTTTTTCCTTGGAAAAGTTATTTTTCGACAGGCAACCAACCTGCTCCAGCCTAAAGGCTCTTCCATATCTCACGACAGGGTCACTGCAACAGTCTGGCTGAGACAGTATTTTAGAATTGGGATTATACCGAAATAGATTTAAAGACGGTTAAAATGATATTTTCTCTGTCTCTGCACAGACACCACTGTACTATTCTCTTCTTCAATACGCTTGATGAGCTGCTTAATATCAACCCCTTCCCCTACTTTAAACAGGCAGATCTTTTTGACTATGCATTGTGTCAATTGCATACTATAGCGTAATGCCATTTCGGTAGGTTTGCGGACAATATCATCTTTGAAGCGCACTACAATCATGCGTGTCTCTTGTGTGTTACTATCAATCTTCATATTGCGTTCCAGCTTCATTCTATCTTTATATGCCTGTTTGTAACTACGGAGTGCCTCCATATCTGCAGCATGCAGCCAACCCAAACACAATAACACTATTCCTACGGTTTTCATAGGTCATACCCCCTTATTTTCAGCTTTATCTTCTCGAGTACGCCTGTATCATCCTTGAGACTATCTCGTATACGAACTTTCCAGAGACCCCGGCTACGCTCCCCCATCAAGGAAACGGTAGAGAGCCTGAACCCCTCCTTGTAAGCATTGAATGTCATAAAGTTCGGCTCCATCAGATGACTTATCGTACCCAGCGGGGAGATCAAATCTATGACAATATCACCGGCATAGGGATGATCGATCTGTACAGTGACAGCCACCCAGTCTACCTGTATATCTCTATGAACCACAAATGTTTTTGTAATGCTGCTGTTGTCATCGGGAATAGGTACGCTGATACCGTTCTCCTTTTCGATACTGGATTGAACAGGCAAATGGCGGTACGCATCTGAGAGGCAAATTTCTATCATGTGCATGGGGTTTATCCTGCCAAAACCATAGTTGTTATTGTGCCACAATTTCGCAGCATTCTGTATCCACTCCGGATCAGAGGGGTCAATGCGTGTCGCAGCTACTGCTGTCAGCCAGCGCACATCTCTCCAGGAAAGCGAGGGGCACATATCCAACACCAGCGCCAGCGCGCCACTGACCATAGGTGCAGCAGCAGAGCTTCCATTCATCGCATAGGTATAGCTGCGATTACTATCTGCTTCTACTGTGACGGGCCCCTTTCTGCCATGAAGCTCAGTCTCGGTCATGGCATACAACGGAGTAAAAGTTGTCATGATCGTCGGTGCAGTATAGTAGTGTTCACCCCCATAGGCAGAGATCAGAATATCACTTCCGGGTGTAGCATAGGAAGCATATTTATTCTCATGATTGAGTGCGCTAACAGCGATCACATAGGGGTTATTCAACAGATAGGAGAGATTGGCATTACTGTGCTCTTCCCGCTCATTGCCTCCCGCAAAGACAAATATCCTGCCTCTGCCGTCACGCAGCGTCTCAGAAGCCTTCTCTATGATCGCTTCATAACTAGGGTCATCCAGCACCTTGGTACCCCAGCTATTGTTGCTAATACTAATATTGCCCTCGTGACACCAAACAGCTTCAAGCTTGGCGATAT
>JALWVW010000089.1 GCA_027079365.1 Campylobacteraceae bacterium
AAGGTGCATGTGGTGACTCGGCACAAGGAGCAGGGCTGGTCTACACTCTCCGATACGGTAGAGGCAGATGCACTCGTGACGGGTCTGCCAGGTGTTGTACTGACGATTCTGACGGCTGATTGTGTGCCAATCCTGCTCTATGACCCTGTGGCCGGTGTCATCGGTGCGGTACATGCAGGCTGGAAAGGTACCAAAGCAAAGATTCTACCAAAGACAATCGCAACGATGCAAGAGAAGTATGGTGTTGTGCCTCAGAATATCCTTGTTGCTATCGGCCCTGCGATCGGGCAGTGCTGCTATGAGGTGGACAGTGAGGTGGCAGAGCACTTTACGGACTATATGGGTGCAGTGACAGAGGGTGAAGCAGCAGGCAAGTATCAGCTCGATCTCAAGCATATCAATCAGCTGCAGGCGATCGAGAGTGGTGTGGATGCAAAGCATATAGAGGTCACGCCACTCTGTACCTCCTGTGCCAAGGATCGCTTCTTCTCCTACCGTGCAGAGCAGGGGTGCAGCGGGCGGTTTGCCTCGGCTATCATGATCACTGCCTGACCTTGACTTTGTTTTTTTTGATAGAGGCGATCAGTGTTGCCAGCTTTTGGTACTTCTCCTCCTCTCTCTTGAGTTGATCCTGGGCCTCGAGGTTGAAGCTGGGCAGCTTCTTTTCCAGATAGCCTGTGTCGAAGTGGGCATGGATAAAGTCCGGATCTTTGACGATCTGCTTGTGTAGTTCCAGATTTGTCGGTACCCCTTTGATGATATACTCAAAGAGGGCGCGTTCGGCTTTTTTGACGGTACTTTTCCAGTCTATGGCAAAGACGATCAGTTTGCCGATCATAGAGTCGTAGTAGGCAGGAATCGTATAGCCATCATAGGCGATGGTATCGAGTCTTACACCCGGCCCTCCCGGCGGCATATATTCGCTGAGGGTACCGGGATGGGGTACAAAATCCCTCTGTACATCCTCTGCATTGATCCTGAATTCAATCGCATAGCCGCTGAAGCTGATCTCCTCTTGCAAGAACTGTAGCTTGTCACCTGCAGCGATCTCTATCATTCTTCGTACCAGATCCATCCCGGAGATGATTTCTGTCACGGGATGCTCTACCTGGATTCTCGTATTCATCTCCATGAAGTAGAAATTCTCTTCACTGTCTACCAAAAACTCTATAGTGCCGGCACTCTCGTATCCGAGTTTGAACATCGCTTTGGTAGAGACACGATAGAGCTCTCGTCGGGTAGATTCCTTGAGATTGGGAGCGGGGGCGATCTCTACGACTTTCTGGTGTCTGCGCTGAATAGAGCAGTCTCTGTCACCCAGATGTACGACATTGCCATAGGAGTCTGCCAGTATCTGTACCTCGATATGTCGGGGGTTGACCAGGTAGCGTTCGATGAACATTTCATCTCTGGCAAAATACTTTACGGACTCTGACTGTGCTTCCAGAAAGAGCTTTTTGAAAGTCCCTGCTTCATGGACGATACGCATACCGCGCCCTCCGCCTCCAAAAGCTGCTTTGATAATAACAGGATAGCCCATGTCCGTGGCAAGACGCTCCCCCTCTTCAATATCAGAGAGAGGGCTGTCTGTACCCGGCAGGACAGGCATGCCTACGACCGCCATGGCATTTTTGGAGGCGATCTTGTCTCCGAAGAGTGCGATATGCTCTGCACTGGGACCGATAAAGATGATCCCCTCGTCCTGGCAGCTTCTGGCGAAGTCTGCATTTTCGGAGAGAAATCCATAGCCGGGATGTATCGCATCGCAGTCTGCTTTTTTGGCCAGTGCAATGATACGCCGATAGTCCAGATATGCCGCCAGAGGGTCTCCCATGATCGGATAGGCCTCATCCGCCTTTCTGACCCAGATACCATCGAGATCCACCTCTGAAAAGATACAGACTGAGACAATATCCAGCTCTTCGCATGCGCGTATGATACGCAGTGCGATCTCGCCTCTGTTGGCGATCAGTATTTTTTTGATGGGTT
>JALWVW010000090.1 GCA_027079365.1 Campylobacteraceae bacterium
CTAAGTCTGCATCAAATCTGTCAAAATCTATTTGAAGACCACTCATGGTCTCATAAGCAGACAGGAGTGCTAGAACCTCTGCATGAGAGGTACCAGCTTTTTGATGTGCCCCTATGGAGACAATCTGGCCATCGCAAAGAACCACTGCACCTACAGCGGGGTTGGGATAGGTCAGAAGCTGATACTTCCATGCCTCATTGAGAGCAAGTTGCATATAAAATTCATCCTGCATCCCGACTTCTCCTTCTTGGAAAACTACCACTCAATATAAGTTTTAACTGTCCCCAGTTGATCATATGCATAGCTCACTTTTCCATGCTTGGTCTCTACGGTGATACCTTTATCATCAGCAGCAATAAGGGTGCCTTTACCTTTGTCTACGCCAATGATCTTGAACTTGATCTTCTCTCCAAGAGAATGCATATAATGCTCTGGTTTGGTCAACTTGCGCTCAAGTCCCGGGGAGCTCACCTCTAAGGTGTATTTCCCGCCCATAGGAGGGTGCACATCTAAGAAAGGAGAGAGTTCTCGGGATATCTCTGTACAAAGATCTAGAGAAACGCCGTCCTTCTGGGTCACATAAACACGATAAATTGTCTGCTCACCTTCAGTGACCGTCTCGGTATCATAAAACACTGCGCCATTGGCACGCACGATCTTTTCAATCTGCTGTTCAAGATTCATCTGTTTTCCCACTCTCTTCTTTTGTTGCTATCTGCTTAAACAGTGCATCCATCTTACTGATATGCTCCAAGTGCGTATCAAACTCGAAGACAAAATTCGGAGCCTTATACCACCCTTCACTGTCACGAATATGATTCTTCAGATGTGCAGAGACTTTTCTGAGCTGCTTAAGTGCCTCACCCTGTTCTTTTTCATCCAATCCGATAGGATCCAGGTAAACCCTTGCATCATACCGTCCACGAGAACAGAGCACTTCGGTCACATTGAGATGATTGATCCGCTCATCATCCAGCGTACTGAAGGCTTCAGGCAAAAGCTCCTTTAGTACCGATTCCGTGCGTTTTCTCTTGATCTCAGCAGGCGTCATAGGCTGGCCTGCTCCTCGACTTCCTTGAAGGCTTCGATCACATCACCCTCTTTGATATCATTGAAGTTCTCAAGCATGATACCACACTCATATCCGTTCTTGACCTCTTTGACATCGTCATTGAAGCGCTTGAGTGAAGAGATCCTGCTCGTATAGATTACGATACCGTCACGGATCAGTCTGGCATTGGCATTTCGCTCAATCGTACCATCACTGACTTTACACCCTGCAATCGTACCAACCTTAGCCACAGTAAAGGTTTCTCTAACCTCTGCCTGACCTGTCACTTCTTCGCTCAGTACTGGGCTCATGAGACCGCCAAGTAGTGCTTTGACATCATCTATGATATCGTAAATGATTGAGTAGGTTTTAATTTCTACGCCTAGCTCCTTGGCTTTACTCTTGACTGTACCCGTAGGGCGCACATTGAAGCCTATGATGATGGCATTTTCACTCGCGTCTGCCAGCGTCACATCACTCTCAGTCACACCGCCCACACCCTGGTGGATAACTTCGACTTTAACCTCTTCATTCTTAAGCTCTTCTAGAGCTCCCTTGATTGCTTCGAGAGAACCTTGTACATCAGTTTTCACAATGAGTGGAAGCTTTTTGATCTGGCCCTCTGCAATCAATGCGCCAAGTTCATCGATAGAGACTTTGGTGCTTTTGGAGAGTTCTTTGGTTCGCATATACTCTTTTCGCTTGTTTGCCAACTCTCTGGCATCCTTTTCGCTGTCCATCGTAATAAGTACTTCACCGGCCTTAGGTACTTCCTGGAGACCCACAACAGCTGCCGGGGTACTAGGCCCGATAGATTTGACACGCGCACCATCATCTAAAATCAGATTTTTAATACGGCCGAAAGTAGTACCTGCTATCACAGTATCGCCTACATGCAGTGTACCATTTTTAATAATGACATTGGCTACAGAAC
>JALWVW010000091.1 GCA_027079365.1 Campylobacteraceae bacterium
GTAACTGGTACCGGCAGAGTTGGTGGCTTTGGCTCTTAGATAATAAGTGGTATTTGGTGTTAAGCCGGTCATAACACAGGAGTAGTTTCCTGTTCCTCCTACTCCGGCTGAACATTGATTAGTATAGCTTCCACTGCTTGTTCCCCATTCTATAAATCTCTCCGGATCTTCATAACCGGTATCAGAGATATTTCCGTTACCGGTAGCAGAGGTTGTGTCTATGCCGGAAACAGCTTGGGTGCTAACTATTGGGCTAACTATTGTACAACTTTTCCCGGCATCGTTAATTGTCCAATTGTATTTATCAATGATGTGTTGTCTTTGAGCCTCAGAGGCACAATAATTAGCCGGGGAATCTAATTGAACATTGTTTTGTAAAAGTGGTCGAGAGTTCCAGCCGATTAGGATATTGTCATAGTTTGTTTTAGATAAGGCTGAACTGGTAAACATATTGGTCATATCTGTCACATGATCTACTTGCCAATCTCCCAAATCTTGATCAAAGGCAGAAGCGGAGTGAAACATCTCTGACATATCTGTTACTTTACCGGTATTCCAGGAACTGATGTCTTGATTAAAAATAGTAGCGTCATGAAACATTCTATACATATTAGAAACTTCACTGGTGTCCCAACTACCAATCGGTTGGTTAAAAACAATTGCCGAACGAAACATTTCACTCATATCAGTTGCTCTACTAACATCCCAACTGGAAATATCTCCATTAAAATCTCCTGCCTGAGTAAACATATTGTGCATATCTGTCACCTTGCCGGTATTCCAAGAGCCAATTGGTTGGTTAAAATCATGATCAGCCCAAAACATTCCGCTCATATCTTCAACATTGCTTGTATCCCAAGAACTGATATCTTGGTTAAAAATAGATGTTGCTCGAAACATAGAATTCATGTCTTTAACACTGGAAGTATCCCAAGAACCGATGTCTTGATTAAAATTATTAGCGTAGGTAAACATTCCACTCATATCTTCAACATTACCGGTGTTCCACAAATTTAACGGCTGGTCAAAAGCATATGCCCATTGAAACATTCCGTTCATATCTGTAACATTAGTCGTATTCCAAGAATTAATGTTTTGATTAAAAACTGATGCTCCACGAAACATATTTGACATATCCGTAACATTAGCAGTATCCCATCCGCCAATTGGTTGATTAAAAGCGGAAGCCCCGTCAAACATATATGCCATATCGGTAACGGAGGATGTATTCCATGAACTAATATCTTGATTAAATAGAGAAGCCTTATAGAACATATGTTCCATGTCGGTTACATTGGAAGTGTCCCAGGAGCCAATGCCTTGATTAAATAGGGAGGCATTATAGAACATATGCGACATATCGGTAACTGATGCCGTATTCCAAGAATTGATATTTTGATTAAAAACAGAAGCACCTCTAAACATTTCATGCATATCAGTTACATTGGAAGTATCCCAAGAATTAAGAGGTTGATTGAAGGCAGAGGCACCGCTAAACATGCTAGCCATATCGGTTATATTGGAAACATCCCAAGAATTAAGAGGTTGATTGAAGGCAGAGGCGCCACGGAATGTAGCATGCATATCTGTAATCATACTCACATCCCAATTGCTTATGTCTGTGTTAAAAGAAGAAGCTCCATCAAATGTGCTTGATAATCTTGTTGTCCCGGATAAATCGGGAGCATCACTAAAATTTCCCTGAAGATTGCTACAACCACGAAAAGCACTGACCATTTCACTCCAAACTCCCGTTCCCCATTGCTCAATGGTTAGCAACTTCAATCTATCTCCGGTACCATTAAAAAATACTCCTGGAAATCCTGTTCTTACCCCTGTATTATCTTTAATCCTAATGGTATAAGTCCCGGCACTGGCATAATTACAAGTGTAATCTCCCGTTTGAGCGGTAGCTTCATTAGTTCCATCATTATCACAATCAACATTATAGTTATACCCACTACCATAAGTTGGAATAGTAAATT
>JALWVW010000092.1 GCA_027079365.1 Campylobacteraceae bacterium
TATTGATCTGAGAAAAAGGTTTGCTTCCCCAAAAACCTCGATATGCTGAGAGGGGTGAAGGATGTGGTGCGCGGAGTATATGGTGTTTTTGGGTATTGATGCGGTGTCCTTTTTTCTGCGCATAAGCACCCCAAAGCAAAAAGACAATACCTTGACACTCTTTGTCAATTATGCTAATTACTGCATCAGTGAACGCTTCCCAGCCCTTGCCTTGGTGGGCATTGGTTTGACCCTCTTCTACTGTCAGTACCGCATTGAGTAGCAGTACTCCTTGTGCTGCCCACGGCAGGAGGTAGCCTGTATGTGAATTGTCAATACCGCAGTTAGTCTGTAGCTCTTTATAGATATTGTCCAGGGATTTGGGGAGTGGTTTGACCTCTGGCTGGACAGAAAAGCAAAGCCCGTGGGCATGTCCGGCAGTCGGATAGGGGTCTTGTCCCAGTATGACTACCTTCACCTGATCCAGCGGTGTACCGTTGAGCGCTTCAAACCAATGCGGCTGAGGAGGAAGTATCTGTTTACCTGCTGAGAGCTCCTGTGACAAGAACAGCTCTAGCTCTTGCATATAGAGCTTCTTAAACTCTCCCTCTAGGGTTTCTCTCCAGCTCTCTTGTGTCAACAGAGTGGACAGCTTCACCATTACAATACATCCAGAACAACAAGAAAGATAAACATAAATCCCAGATAGCCATTGACAGTAAAAAATGCTTTGTCAATCTTGTTAAAGTCTTTGTTGACAAGATAGTGCTCATAGCCCAGCATCAAGGCACTAAGCAGGACTGCCAGCCATGTCCAGGTACCCAAACCTGCATGCAGCACAAACAGTATCCAAAAGAGTATGGTAAGTCCGTGAAATACTCTCGCTATCCACAGGGTTTTTACTGCACCAAACCTGCTGGGTATAGAGTGCAATCCATGTTTTTTGTCAAATGCGATATCCTGTAGACTGTAAAGCAGATCAAACCCCGCCACCCAGAACATTACCCCTATGGCCAGATAGGCTGACCAGAGTGTGACATCATTCAGCACCGCCACTACCCCAGCAATCGGAGCCAGTCCCAAACTCACTCCCAAGATCAGGTGTGCTGCTGCTGAGAAACGCTTAAAAAGTGTATAGGCGCCCAACACTGCGAGTATAGGCAGAGAAAGCTTGAAAGCTAAGCCATTTATGCTATAGGCGACAGCAACGAAAAGCAGTGCATTGACAACTATAAACCCAAGCATCTGAGAGGTCGTCACCCTACCATCCACCGAAGGGCGTCCCTTGGTACGAGGATTGAGCCTGTCCACATCTCTGTCCAGATAGCGGTTGACGCCCATCGCAAAATTGCGTGCACTGACTGCAGCCACCAGCCCCAGAAAAAAGAGCCGCCATCCAAACCAACCTGACCCTGAAATCTGCCAAGAGGCCACGATCATAGCGATAAAGATAAACGGCAGTGAAAAAACCGAATGCTTGAGCATGACCAGCTCAGAGAAATCTCCCAGCTTCTTCCTAATATGTTTCATACTACTCACAGTCTGTCGTCTAAGGGTGAGGGATGCGTAGCTGTGAATTGAGCGACCAGGCAATCACCATTACCAATAAAGCCACACTATATCCACTGCTTATAGCGCCATAGGCAACCAACAGATAGACCAGCCAGAGCAGTATCGCACCCAGCGGTGTAGGCACTCCTTCAAAATATCTGGCAACTTCTCCTGCATCTACTTTGAGATTAAACTCTACCAGCCTGCGTAGTCCGGAGATAATGTACCAGATAAAGACCACACCAAGCAGCAACTCTGCAAAACCAGATACCCCTGCATAGTGTCTAGCTGCATAGAAAAGGAGAAATGCCGGCATTATGACAAAGGAGAGAAAATCGGCAAAGCTGTCAAGCTGTATTCCAAACTCTGTGGAGAGCTTGTATTTGCGTGCCACTTTACCATCTGCGATATCCAGAGCACCAGCGATCCATGCCAGCATGATCGCA
>JALWVW010000093.1 GCA_027079365.1 Campylobacteraceae bacterium
GAAAATGGTCGATGATTGATGTCTTTGTGGTAGCGATCCTGCTGGTCTATCTCACAGGAGGCAGCAGTGAAACCAGCCGTTCAGAGGTGGAGATCGGGCTTTACTTCTTCTTGCTCTATGTCATCCTTTCTATGGTAGGAAGCCTGAGTGCAGACAAGATGCTACATGAGAAGAGCGCATAAGGTCACACTACTTTTAGCGTCATCAGTTCTGCAAATACCACACCAGCCACGATCAACAATCCACCCAATACCTGCATCAGACTGAGTGCCTCACCCGCATATGCATATCCAAACAGTGCCGCACTCAGTGGCTCCATGGTAAAGATAAGTGCGGTTTTGGCAGGTGTAGTGAAGCGTTGCATACTCGTCTGTGCCCAGAAGGCAAAGACCGTGGCAAAGAGCACTGTCGCCACCAATGCCACCATGAAAGCATCGTTATAATCTGCAGCCCAAACCGTACCATCCTGCATAATCCCCATAAACAAAGAGGCTGCAGCAATCACCCCAAACTGTATTGTCACCAGCAAGATCACATCATGGCGCTGCACAAAGCGATCCGTAAAGAGAATATGCAGAGAGAAAAGTACCGCGCAGATCAGGGTATAGCGCTCCCCTATACCCAACCCTACCTCACTTTGTCCCGTCAAAAGCCACAGTCCAACAATCGCAACCACTGCACCTATCACCGCATATATAGAGACAGATCTACGGAAGATCACCAGTGCCAAAAAAGGGATAAAGATCACATTGAACCCTGTGATAAATGCCACCGTAGAGGAGAGTGTCAGTGTCAATCCATAGGTCTGAAAAGCAAAGGCAGAAAAATTTAGTATCCCCAGTATCACAGAGGCAACAAGCGTGGCTCTGGTCAATGCCTGCCAATGCTTCCATGCCACCACAGCCATCAATAAAAAAGCAAAAAAGAAGCGCCAGAAAAGAAAGGTATAGACAGACACCTCCGCTATCGCATCCTGCACCAGCGCAAAGGTCACACCCCAGCTGATAGCCACAAGCAGCAAGATACCATCTGCCTGCCAAGATTTAAGGGTACGGGTTGGGGCGACAACAGGCTGCACTAAATCACCATTTTCACTGCATCATGCTCACCAAATGCCTTGAATATCTGGTTACGCTCCTCTTCGTTCGCTACTTCACAGCTGGTATTGTAGCTATGAAACTTGCCTGTCTTTGAGACATTTCCGGGATCAACAAGATGCTCTTTGTCTCCCATGATCTCAGAGATGCATACTTTGAGAGCCTCTTTGTCCCGTCCGATAATCTTATACCCCCACTTGCAGGGATAGCTGATCTCCGGTTTTGTTTGACATTTATCGTCTAAAATCTCCACTCTTTCCTCCTGATTTTGATTCCAGCTGTACGTTTTTGATCACCATGCCCTTGTCGATAGCTTTGAGCATATCATAGATGGTCAGCAATCCGATACTCACCCCCGTCAATGCCTCCATCTCCACCCCGGTCTTGCCAGTAAGTTTGGCTGTCACAGTCAGTTTGAATCCGGGCAGTTCCGGGAGCTCCTCAATATCTGTTTTGACAGAAGTGAGCATCAGAGGATGACACATCGGAATAAGTGTGCTGGTCTGCTTGGTACCCTGAATCGCTGCAATAACAGCCGTCTGGAGTACTGGCCCCTTTTTCGCAGTATTGGCTACGACTGCCTCATACGCTTCGGGTGTTACTTCGATCATCCCACTTGCTGTAGCGATACGCGTAGTGTTGTCTTTGTCTGAGACATCCACCATCTTGGGTTTGTTTTGATCGTCCAAATGCGTAAGGTTCATCTCTGTCCTTTAATTTTCTTGTATTTTAGCATAAAATGATCACTGTTTTTGCTACCCAGATAGGGAAATGACGACAAAAAGAGTATAAATGACGAAAATATAGTAATAATTTAATACTTTCTTCATCAATTTCTGTTACAATTCTGTTACATGTTTGATTTGTGGTCACACAGGCAGCATGATAACAAAAAGGAAGTACAGTGACCTATGCCTATTTGAGACAGCTTTCTGACAACCATAGTCTCTCCAAACAGCAGCAGCATATTCTCTCTTATAGTCTCTCACACAGATTGTCTATTGAGAGAGAGGTCATGGAATACTCCAGTATCAGTCACACCATGGAAGATCGCGAAAAGTTTGAAGCTTTTATTCACAATCTTGCCGAAGGAGACTGCATCATCACACAAAGCCTGTGGGTATTGAGCAGCCATATCGATGAGGTGATCAAGATCATCAACTGCATGCTCAGCCACAAGGTGGATCTCCATATCACCGATGCAAATATACTGATCAACAGAGAAACGGGTATCTCCAGGGTCTTCCCCCTACTCAATACCCTTAACGAGACACAAAGAGAGAAACGCAGCCAGATAGGTCGCCCCAAAGGCAGCCGCTCCTCTTCCAAGTTTGACCCACTGCAGCCTCAGATCATCACACTGCTTAGAGAGAAAATGAGTGTCAGTGCTATGGCCAGAGAGCTGGGTGTCAGCAGAAGCTCCCTGAAGGACTATATCGAATCCAGAGAGCTACGCCAGATCATTGCGAGATCCTGGGCAGAGGTCGCCCAGCCTGGCAAAAACGACAGAGAGACAGAGAGACATACCCTACTCATCTGCCCCTTTGAAGAAAACTAACACAAGGAAATCACACCATGACAGAAACAGCCACACAAAACAGCCAAAAAAAGATCGGTAAAAAAGAGTATCTCAAAGGCTGGATACCCTACTCTGTAAAACGCTATTGGGCCTATGCGCTCTTTACCTTCATCGCACTGGTCATGCCCTGGATCAAAATCGGAGGCAACCATCTTTTCCTGCTGAGCTTTGACCACAAAAAATTCCATCTCGCCGGCGTGGCCTTTGATATGCAGGAACTGCTTCCCCTGGTTTTTCTCCTTTTGATGCTCTTTGTGGGTATCTTTGCCATGACAGCCATCGGCGGCAGGGTCTGGTGCGGCTGGGCCTGCCCCCAGACTATCTTCCGTGTCATTTACCGTGACCTCATCGAGACCAAGCTCCTCAGGCTTCGAAAAAGGATCAAAAACAAACAGCAGGAGCCAGATATGAGCAAGCCTGCCAATCAGATCAAGAAGGTGATTGCCATTGGGCTTTGGTCACTCTTTTCCATCGTAGCAGCCGCTGATTTTCTCTGGTTCTTTGTGCCTCCTGAAGAGTTTTTCCAGTATATCCAACACCCTTCTGAGCATGGGATCATGATGGGTATCCTCATAGGAGTAGCGCTCTTTTTGATTGCAGATATTGTCTTTATCAAAGAAAATTTCTGTGTCTATATTTGCCCCTACAGTCGTGTACAGTCCGTACTTTATGATGATGATACAATCATGGCAGTCTACAATCCAAACCGGGGTGGAGATATCTATGCAGGCGAAGGCAACGACCGGCACAAGGTCTATGAGAAAAAGAAAGATCTTCTTGCAGACAACCCTGCTGCCGAGTGTGTTACCTGCGAAAGCTGTGTGACTGTATGTCCTACCCATATCGATATACGGAAGGGGTTGCAACTGGAATGCATCAACTGCCTAGAGTGTGTGGATGCCTGTACAGTAGTAATGGGTAGCCAGGGCAAGCCAAGCCTCATCGAATGGAACAGTGAGCATGAAGTACTTGATGGCGGACATACCAGTTTCAAGCGTCCCAAAGTCATCGCCTACCTCTCTGTCATCGCAATCATCATTATTGGACTTTTTATGGCAGAGACATCCAAAGAGAATATGCTACTCAACATTAATAAAGATACCCGTCTGTATAAGGCCGAAGCTGGAGGGAAAGTAGAGAATGACTATACCTTCCTCTTCCAGAATACAGACAACAAAAAACATCAATATTATTTTGAAGTGCAGGGTCTAAAGGGCATCAATATCGTCACACCCAAGAAGCCATTCTCTATCTCTGCCGGATTCAAGAAGAAGAAGATCGTTATCCTCGAGACAGACAAGGTGCTGGTCAAGAGTACCAAGCAGGATACACCCCTGCCTATCACGATCAAAGCCTATGCAGTTGATGATCCTGAGAAAATTGTAGTCTTTAGAAAGAGTGTCTTTGTCTATCCACGCATTGATAAGCTGAAGAAGTAAGCATACTGTAGGCATCTGTCTACAGTATAAGAAGATGCATGTTGGCTATTTTCTAGCGCTTGTGCGGGTCACACGATTTCACCGCTTCGATCTCAGAGCCAAAATCGTAAAACTGTTTACGATTTCCTGACACTCTTCACCCAATTGCTCATAGCTTCATGTGCTTGAGGGTTTGGTGCATCCATAAAGGTGATTGTAAACTTATCTGCCTCTTCGACAATAGCGATACTTCTAGGTCTCACTGCTGCGATCTGTGGGACAGGCAGCTCTTTCCCAAAGCAGAATACCACGATCTTCACATCAATAATCTTCTCATCCATCTCATGCTCGGGAAGGTTCTTGGTATGAGTATAGTGATCAAAAGTAGCGATGTAGGTTGCCACAGGATGGCTCTCTATCTTCTCTTCTATATAGGCGACGATCTCATCTGTATGGGCAAACCTTGCTTCCTCTTTGTTAAGCACCATCTCCTGTATCGGATAGGTATCTTTGATAGTCATACTTTTCATTTCTTTTCCTTATAATTATAATTTGAAAGCATAATAGTACACTAATTCTCCTTAATTAAGAGTTTTTTTATCCTAATTAAACTATACTGTCATTAACAACTTTAATACAAGGAAATAAAATGGCAACAGTAACATTTAAAAAAGACACAGTATGTAACCTAGCAGGTACAGAGATCAATGTAGGTGATACAGCCCCGGTAGTCACAGTAGTAAACTGTGATCCAATGCTTCAAAATGAGCAGGTAGGTGGAGAGGGTAAAGTACAACTTCTCATAGCGGTACCTTCACTAGATACAGGCACATGCGATGCGGAGACTAGAAGATTCAACCAAGAAGCAGCAGAGCTGGATGGCGTAGAGGTCATCACTGTTTCCATGGACCTTCCCTTCGCAGCAGCCAGATGGTGTGGTGCAGCTGGCATCGACAATATCAAAGTATGCTCAGACTTTAGAAACAAAGACTTCGCCAACGCTTATGGTGTGCTTTTGGCGGACGGGCCTCTTGCTGGTATTTTGGCAAGAGTTATCTTCGTCGTTGGAAAAGATGGCAAAGTTGCTTACAAGCAAGTGGTTCCTGAGATTACAGATGAGCCTAACTATGAAGAGGCTATCGCAGCAGCAAAAGCAGCACTCTAGGCCCCCAAGGCCCTCTTTAGGGGGTTTTGACTTATCCTGCACTTTCTCCTTATCACTTCTCTATTAATACTCTTTAATATAAACTATGTTACACTCACCAAAATCTATTTCCAAGGATAAAACCATGCACAAAACAAGTCTCTTGACTGCCACAACTGCAGCATTATTGCTCTCCGGCTGTAGTCTCTTTGGCCCAAGTCAGCCCTCAGGCACCAGAGGGGGCAGCTATCCTACCTCTGGATGTGCACAACCTATGAGCAGTATCACAGCTGACAAAATCATCGTAGACAAATCTGACAGGAAGATGTATCTCTATCGCAACGGTTCTCTGCTTGGCAGTATGTCGGTCTCTTTGGGTGCCAATGACTATCAAGGCACCAAAGTAAAAGCAGGGGACAAAAGAACCCCCATCGGTACCTATACCATCTTGAATAAGCGTTGTCACTCAGTTAAATATATGGCCATGACCATCTCCTACCCCAATGCTGCCGATCGCGCTAAAGCAGCTGCCAAAGGTGTCAATCCAGGCAGCCTCATTACCATTCATGGGCAGCCTCACTGGAACAGAGACGGGCATGGTGACAGCTATACGCTTTCCAAAGACTGGACAGACGGCTGTATTGCTCTGACCAACAGTGGTATACGCAAGCTCTGGTCGATGGTCAAAGTAGGCACACCGATCACTCTTCGTCCCTAGCCTATGAGTCGCTATACCCCCAAACAGATCGAAAAGTATCAGCGGCAGAAATATATTACTTTTCTGGAGAAGATCAGCAAAAACCTTTTTCGTCTTCTCCGTGATGAAAAAACCACTGCAGCACAGTTCAGTAGCACATTTGATACGCTGATGCAAAAGCTAGGGGAGCTGGAGTCCATTCGTTTGGACTCAGAGTATCTCCAAGAGATCAAAAACTACATAGACAGACTCTATCTCCAGACCACCACACTCACCGACAAGCAGTTTGAAGATATCAGAACCGCCGAGATGAGCAACCTTAACCGGCTGCAAAAGCTCAAAAAGCGTACCTCTTACAAAAAAGACAAACATCGACACGGAGAGCGGGATCAGGATTGGGGCTAAAGGGCAGCTTTAAAGAATTTTTATCTCCTCTTCCAGTCTGATGCCAAATTCTGCCAATACTCTCTCTTTTGCCAGTGCTATCAATGCGATGGCATCTTCATAGTTCCCTCTCCCCAGATTGACCAGAAAGTTTGCATGTACTTCACTCCATGCCATATCCCCTATCTGGTAGCCCTTGAGTCCTATGGCATCGATGAGTCTACCTGCGGCATCTCCCTCTGGATTCTTGAAAGCTGAGCCAGCAGAGGGATCATGAGGCTGATTGGCACGGAGGGCTCTGAGTTCTTCATTGAGTGCCTGCGAATAACCTCTGCGTATCTCAAATCTAGCAGCAGTAGCGATACCTCCCAGATCAGCAAAGCGGTACCCATGTGGAATCTCCTCCTTGGGTACCCATGTACCATCAATCTCGATGCTTTGGAGAATATCAAATATCTCATACTGTTTGACCCCCGCATTCATCGCCAGCATCCCTCCCAGCGTACCTGGTAGCTTGGCACAAAACTCAAAACCTGCGATATCATGCTTTTTGGCATAGGAGATGATCCG
>JALWVW010000094.1 GCA_027079365.1 Campylobacteraceae bacterium
TCAAGAAACTGCGAAACAGGCTGCTGCCCTATTTCCAGTAATTTACACAACATTTTGTCTGAATCATCTGGCATAAAATTAAGATTTATTTGCCAGCGGCTATCATCTATCTGAGCCGCTTTGGGCAATAAAGCATGATTAATTCTTCTTAAACTGAATAAACCAACAAAATTGTTTTTATCATCAAGAACAGGAATATTATGAAGATGGTGATCCCGCATAAGTAACAACGTGTTAGCTACCGTATCATCGGGCTTCACCGAGACCAGTTTAGTTGTCATAATTGATCTGATACTCATAATTACCTTGTCCTTGCTACATTAACCCCTGAAGAGATATTTCATAAGCCTCTCCTGAATTCTAGGACAAATTGCTGCATATTTTTCACATCAGGTACAAAAACCCACTTACGTGGTACGATTGTACCTACTACATGATCCTAGATTCCTCAGTTAAGCGCTTTGAGTTGTTAATAAGATACTGATTAGCATTAAAAAGAGTGCTTTCAGTCAACTCACTCATTGAGTGAACCTCGCTACAGGATAAATTGCACTACTGTGAAGGCGCATGGCGTTGTTGTAACTGTTTGAAAGATTTAGTGCTTTGCTTTGCTTTGCAAATGACTTAAATAAAAGCGAAGCAGAATAACTATTCCGCACAGTTACGCCTAGCCCGCATTTCTCACCAGGAGATGAGATGATCGCTCAGGGCTTTGGATTCACAAGGGGTTTTCTGAAGGAGTGGAATAACAGTGTGTATTTCCGCCTGAGGAAAATTCCTTGTGGATTCAAAGAACAAGCGAGGGCTCATCAATCTGGTGAGAAATGCGGGCTAGCCATGCACCACCACAACAGCACACTTTCTCCTGTTTAACTGATCAAGGTAGAATAGCCAGTTACCCAACTACCCCCTCACAGATCCCTGCGTGCGGAACTACCGCACAGGGCTCTTCAAAACTGCTCGCTTCGCACCATGGCTCCAGACTTTTCAGAAAGCATGACAGATACGTGGCTTGGCTATGCCAAAGTCTTTTACCAGTTCCTTAAAACCTACCCAGTTGTAGCTCCTGCGTTGTGAACGCCTGTTTAACCACTTGTAGAAGGTTCCTGTAACATAGTATACGAATGTGTTTAAGCTTTTGTAGTTTCCACGGATGCCATAGTAATTATAGTATCCTCGAAGTTTCCTGTTCAATCTTGCAAACAGTTTCTTCTTCGGCAAACGACAGTTTTCTTTTAACCATTCTTTGAACTTTGACAAGGATGCGCTTAGCTTCTGGCGTGAGGTGCGTCGTTTGATAACCGGCTTTCGCAGTTGTTTTCCATATCGTCGACTTAATCCCCAACGGAACTCAAAACCTAGAAAGTCGAAGCGGGTTTTCGCTTGCAGATGGACACGACTAAAAAGCATTAGTTGCGTCTTGTCTTCCGCCACTTCAAGCTTGTACCTGTTCAACCTGGCTCGCAGGGCTTTGTAGAATCGCCCGGCATCCTTTTCATGTTGAAACGCACAAACAAAATCATCCGCGTAACGACACAGGTAAACTTGTCCCTCGCATCGTGTTTGTACCGTTTCTTTAAACCAGACATCCAGCACATGGTGGAGGTAGATATTCGCGAGTATCGGCGAGATGATCCCTCCTTGTGGCGTTCCTGTCATTGGGCAGATAACCTGCCCTTTGTCCAGTATGCCTGCTTTCAGCCATTTCCGTATCAGATTCAGGAAGGATTTGTCATCTATTCGCGTTTCTATCATGTCCAGCAGCAGGCTATGGTCTATATGATTGAAAAAGCCTTTTATGTCGGCCTCTACAATAGAGTGATAACGTCCGAACATCAGCTCATCGGTCAGCTGACTGACCGCTTTATGCGCCCCTGTTCCTGGACGATAACCATAGCTACAGCTTAGAAAGTCTTGCTCATAGATGGCTTCCAGTATCTTTGCCACCGCGCGTTGCAACAACTTGTCTGCTAC
>JALWVW010000095.1 GCA_027079365.1 Campylobacteraceae bacterium
CATAGTTGACGATCCAGATATTTTCAAGCCCCTGAAGCGCTATCTGCTTGAGTACTTGCTGCGCAGAGGGCGTATGTATCTCAATACCGATAAAGAGTGTATCCGGATGCTCCTTTGCCTGATACAACAAATGTCTTCCACTGCCAAAACCTACCTCGATAGCAATTTTCTCTTTGGAAAACTGCGGATTCTCAAAGTCTTTGATTTCTTTACTGGCACGCTCTTCAAGCACGGGCTTATGGGGCGAAAGTGAAATATTGGAATGGAGAATCGTCAGCCCAAGCAGTTCTGCAAACAGTGCCAGTGCCCGCTTGATCCTGTTGACATCCACTGGTCTGCTAATACTTTCAGGTTTGACCAGATACGCCTCATCACGCTTTTTTATCTGCAGTATGAATGTGTGATCCTCATAGTGCAGACCGATGAGCTCATCACTATTTTTTCCCGAAACTGCCCTAAATACAAAGCGTTCATCCTTCTTGCGAAGCAAGTCTATTGTATGGGTATCGAAAGGTTTGACTTTGATATGGGGCACGGTACTTGCTCTCCTCTACTGTACTTTGATCACTGATGCTTCACTTGGCAGTGCCCTGACGCTATTGCTGTTGCGGGCAACTACACGGTAGCTATAGGTATACCCAATAGCGGCAGACTTATCGATATATTCTGGCATCAGCCTACCTCTGACCAGCGCAAGATACTTCCATTTTCCACCAGAAACTTTTCTCTCTATAATGTATTCTGACACTTCTGCACTGGGGTGTGGGTTCCAGAGTATTTTGACTACTCCTTTATCGCGGTTGTAGGTTTTGATAAAACCTACAGGCTCAAGCGGTTCTCTCGTCTGTACTTTAATCACTGTACCCGGCAGCGACTCCTTTATGAGACTATAGGTAGTAAAAGTATAGAGATAGGTCTGATTCGGCTTGATATCCCTGTCGACAAAATGGGTTGCATATCTGTCATCAATAGTGGCAATCTTGGTGTATCGCTGATCTTTGGTGTGTTGCGGAATAGCCCTGTAGACTTTGATACCCTTGACCCTGCTATCCTTGATTGCTTGCCATTCAAAACCTACGCTGCTTTTACTGACAATATACTTGACCCTTGTAATCTTCGGCAGTGTTTTATCTGTACCTATAGCAAGTACTCCTTCTGTAGAGCACCCGCTAAGCAGTATGATCAAGGCCAGTAAAGCAATGCTGAAAGTATGTTTGCTGTATCTTTTCATCCGTCTCTCCTTTGTCAAAATATTGTGTGATATAGGTATCCATATCAGCAAAAAGTGGCGCCACAATCTCCACTCTTTTGCCAGTAGAAGGATGCGTCAGGTAGAGCATATAGGCATGGAGATACACTCGGGGGATTTTACCTTTTTTGCTCTTAAAGCCATACTGTGTATCTCCCAAAATATGTCGTCCTATGCTTTCGAGGTGTACCCTGATCTGGTGGGTTCTGCCCGTATAGAGTTTTGCCGCTATCAAGGCTGTGCCATTGCTCCCCTCTGCCAGGCGTACGAACTTCGTCTTGGCATCTCGCCCACCTGGCACTACTGCCATTTTTAGACGCTGCTTCGGATTTCTTGCTATGGGGGCTTCCACTGTGGTATTCTCTTTCAGCGGCAGGTCAATCAGTGCCAGATAGTATCTTCCCATACTTTTGTTCTGAAGCTGCTCGCTGAGAAACTGGTGTGCACCGTTATTTTTGGCAACAACCAGTGCACCAGTTGTCTCCTTATCAATACGATGCACGATCCCATGCCGTTCTTCTCCCGAAATGGTAGAAAGCGATATACCTTTCTGTATCAGCCAATCCACAAGTGTCGGCTCTTTGACAGAAGGTGCAGGATGTACCACCAGACCAGAAGGTTTGTTGATCACCAAAAGATCATCATCCTCATAAAGAATATCGATATCAAAATCCACTCTTTTGGGTACCTTGACTGCAGCCTGAGCAAAACGGTATCTAA
>JALWVW010000096.1 GCA_027079365.1 Campylobacteraceae bacterium
AGTTTTGACTATGATCCTATAGGATTCAGGCCAGGCAATCTAGTCAAGCTGGATATCCGTGTGGCAGGAGATGTAGTGGACTCACTCTCTATCATTGTACCTGAAGAGAAGGCCAGAAACAGAGGGCTGGCCTTTGTAGCACAGCTCAAGGAGCTCATCCCTCGACAGCTCTTTGAGGTAGCGATCCAGGCAAGTATCGGCAACAATGTGATCGCCAGATCCAATGTCAAGTCTATGGGGAAAAATGTGACAGCCAAATGTTATGGTGGCGATATCACCCGTAAGCGAAAACTCTTGGAGAAGCAAAAAGCAGGAAAGAAACGCATGAAGTCCATCGGAAAAGTACAGGTGCCACAGGAAGCATTTATGGCTGTATTGAAGCTGGATAGCTGATGGAGAGCTGGGTATTTCATCTGCATCTGATTGCTGCAATCTCCTGGATCGGTGGTTCTGTCTTCATGTTTGCACTGGGTATCTCCCTGCGGGATAAAAAAGCGCAAAAAGAGGTCTATCCTCATGTGGGGCCTATTTTCGGATGGTTTGAGGTGGGTGCGCTGGTTGTGCTGCTTTTGACTGGTACCCTGCTTGGGATGGACTATTCACTGTTTGAGATGATCTTTTATGACAGTAGTATTCCTGTCTCAGATGCTGTGAGCAAAAAGGTGACGCTAGTCTTGATACTGACAGTTGTCACGATTGTACATTTTGTAATTGCGTATCGCACGAATAACAAAGAGCGTACCAAGTTGGAGCATATGATCTCCCGTGCCTCCTCTATGTTGATCTTTTTTCTCAACCTTTTTGTCATGCACTATGCGATCGTGTTGAGAGATATATTGTAGGCGTTCTACTGTTTTGGGATACCTCTCTCTATGCTTCTGGCGTGTATGCCAGCACGCTTTTTACGGATGCAACTGAGCGAAAGAAGAGTGCATCGAAGACCGGATTGAGTCTTGTGGTATTCTCGTCGATGACCTCAAAGGGCTGAAAAAAGAATCCGGATCCGTCTTTCTTGGTAGTAGGTCTGACATGAAATACTATGGGCTTGAGCGTGCGCACAATATTCAGTACCTTTTTATGGTTTTTTGCCCCTTTATCTGGCAGTAGATTTCCCTGTTCACTCTCGCGGGTACGAGCCTTGAGTAGCTGCTGGAGCGTGCTGTCAAAAATTACTTTGTTCCAGGTGATCGTACCACTTTGCATGACAAAGCGACTATCGGTCGCTACTATGGGGTGTGGTTTTGTCTCTCTGATAGCTTCAAGTAGTTGCAAAAAGCGATCTTCTCCTCCAAAGCTTTCGGCACAGTGGCGTAGTTTTTGGTGCTGTTGTTTTCTCTCTTCATTGCTTAGTGTATTGAAGTCAGACATGTGGCTACCTTCGGCATATTTTTTGCAAGTATACCCGAATTTGTCGTCATCAACCCACTCTAAACAAGCATTGGCTATAATCGCGGTAAAAATAAGGTCATATCCAATGAGAAAACGCGTTTTGGTAAAATTTTCGGGTGAAGCTTTGGCGGGTGAAGAGGGCTATGGTATCGATACCAAGATTCTCAAGTTTATCGCTGATGAGATCAAGGCACTGGTGGACAACGGCACCGAAGTGGCGATTGTGGTTGGCGGTGGCAATATTATCCGTGGTGTAACAGCAGCACAGGACGGTATTATTAAACGCACCAGCGGCGATTATATGGGGATGCTGGCAACCGTGATCAATGGTGTAGCGATCCAGGAGGCATTGGAGTATCGTGGTATGGAAGCGAGACTGCTCTCTGCAATCGATATGCATGAGATAGGAGAGTCATTTATCGTCAGACGCGCCAGAAGACATCTGGAGAAGGGTAGAGTTGTTGTATTTGCTGGTGGCACAGGAAACCCTTATTTCACGACTGACACTGCTGCTACGCTCAGAGCCAATGAGATAGAGGCGCATATGTTGATCAAGGCTACCAAGGTGGATGGCGTTTA
>JALWVW010000097.1 GCA_027079365.1 Campylobacteraceae bacterium
ACTGATTGGGATGAGCCCTTATAACCAAGCAGATATAGATCTTTCCATGAAGACAGCAGATGGTACCGAGAACTATGGTAATCTGGGAGCCAATGCCGTATTGGGTGTTTCTATGGCGGTGGCCAGAGTGGCTGCAAAATCACTAAAGATGCCACTGTACCGATATCTTGGTGGTGCCAATGCAGTGGTGATGCCTGTGCCGATGCTCAATATTATCAATGGTGGAGAACATGCCAACAACTCTGTGGATTTTCAGGAGTATATGGTCATGCCTATAGGATTTGACAGATTTTCTGAAGGACTGAGAGCCTGTGCAGAGGTGTATCATACGCTTAAGAAGATCATCAATGATATGGGGGAGAGTACTGCTGTAGGAGACGAGGGGGGCTTCGCACCTAATCTTAAATCCAATGAAGAACCGATCCAAGTGATTATACAGGCAATTGAAAAAGCAGGATATAAGCCTGGCGAAGAGATTGCTATCGCACTGGATGTAGCTGCCTCTGAACTGGTGAATGAAGCAGGAAACTATGTACTCAAGTCAGAAAATCGTGAACTGACCAGTGCTGAGCTGACTGCCTATTATGCGGATCTGTGTGCCAAATACCCCATTGTTTCTATCGAAGACGGACTGAGCGAAGATGACTGGGAAGGCTGGAAAGAGCATACAGAGGTACTGGAAAAGAAGGTGCAGTTGGTGGGTGATGATATTTTTGTTACCAATCCAACCATACTAAAGAAGGGCATTGACCGTGGTATCGCAAACTCGATTCTCATTAAGCTCAATCAGATAGGCACTGTATCTGAAACGATGCAGACAGTACGCTTGGCTCAAAGAAATGGATATGCCTGTGTGATCAGCCATCGCTCAGGAGAGACAGAAGATACCTTTATCGCTGATTTTGCAGTAGCACTGGGCAGCGGACAGATCAAAACAGGCTCCACCGCTAGAAGTGATAGAATAGCAAAATACAACAGACTGCTGGAGATCGAAGCAGAGCTGGGTCAATTTGAGTATCTTGGCAGAGACCTTTTTTAAGAGAGCTGACCGTGTCTTCTCTTGCCGGTAATCGCTATGAGTGGCTTGGCTTTTCGTTGAAGAGCATTCTTTTGATACTGATAGGTATTGTATTGCTTGGTCTCTACATTGGCGTGCTGCTCTTTGGTGAAAACTCCCTGGTTGTGCTAAACAGACTGGAGTATGACAGGGAGAAGCTCAGGCAGGAAAAGAGAGAGATCAAAGCTTCTAACCAGAAGCTCCAGAAAGAGTATTTTGAGCTGCTTCAGCTTACTGAATAGCTATTTCCTCTTCCCCTCTTCTCAGTAGCTTGATGGCAAGCATGGAAAGAATCACTTCAAACAGACTTGCTAAAATAAGCTGATAGTAGATGATAATATCGATAATGCTGGCATCATACCCTATAGTCGCAACAGCAATAATCAATGTAAGAGGCATAGAGAGGGCAAAAGAAGACAAAAGTGCATCACGCTCCCCTGAGATATGCTTCAGATGAAAGCCGCCCAGTATACGCATCCCAATCATGATAAAAGTGATAAGAAGCGCACCTGTGACAACACGGGGATAGGCAAGTGCGTTGAGGTCAAAAGAAGCGCCGACATGGATAAAGAATAGTGGTACTAAGAACCCAAATCCAAGGCTACTCATCTTCTCTTCCAGGTGTTTTTCATGATGAAAAAATGCAGAGATGGCAACCCCTGCGATAAAAGTACCCAGTGCCAACTCCAGATCCAGTGCCAGCATTAGTGAGATCAGGATAAAAAAGAGCGCAATAGCAAGTCTGACATCCTGATCCGAAGTATCTAACTTTGGCATAAGAGTATGTTTGAGTTCGGGATACCACCAAAAAAGAAGGTGTAGAGTACGATAGAGCAGATAGATAGCCAGAATAAAAAGGAAGAGGTATCCTAATTTTTGGAAGAGCACTAGTCCAAAGCCCACACTGC
>JALWVW010000098.1 GCA_027079365.1 Campylobacteraceae bacterium
TGGACTTGAACGCTAAATACGGAGCCACCAACTTTCATACCAAAGGAGCGGAGAACTTTGCCAAGTTGGTAGACAAGTATAGTAACGGTACGGTCAAGATCACGGTGCATCCGGGAAGTTCACTGGTTAAAGGCAATCCGCTCAAGGCAGTCAAGGATGGCACGGCACCGATGACAGATATGTTTATCCCATTCACATCAGGCGGGGGCAAGGTCTTCGGTATCTCGGCATTGCCATTTGTCGCCAACAGCTATGAAGATGCCTTCAAACTCTATCAGCTCTCCAAGCCAGCCTATGATGCGGTAGCCAAAAAATGGAACCAGAAGATGCTCTATGCTGTCACCTGGCCGCCAAGTGGAATCTACACCAAGCATGCGATTGCCTCGACCAAAGACTTTGCAGATGTCAAAGCCAGAACCTATGACAAAAACTCTGCCAACTTTGTCAAGATGGCTGGCGGTAATGCGGTAGCACTGCCTTGGGGTGAGGTCTACTCTGCACTCCAGACTGGTATGGTCAATGGTGTGGTCACCTCTTCTGCTTCAGGTAAGGATGGCAAGCTGTGGGAAGTGCTGAGTAACTTTACCAAGATCAACTACGCTTATCCACTTCAGGCAGTGACGATCAACCTTGATTACTGGAATGCGCTTTCTGCAGCACAGAAAGAGGCGATGCTCAAAGCTGCCAAAGAGACAGAAGCAGCTCAGTGGGAAGTGAGCAAACATGAGGATGCTGTAGCCCTCAAGACTTTGGCTGACAATGGCATGAAGATCTCAGAAGTCAGTGATACGCTCAAAAAAGAACTTAGCGCAGTAGGGAAAAAGCTTCTGGATGAGTACCTCAAAGATGCAGGAGATGATGTCAAGAAGATCTTTGCCGAGTATAACAAGTAGACATGTTGAAGCGACTTTTTACTTTTCATAGAAGGCTCTCCTTTGTGGGAGCCTCGCTCTCGTCATTGTTGATTGTGGCGCTAGTGATATTGATCATGGTGGAGATTATCGGTCGATCATTTTTTGACTACTCTACGATGTTGGCAGATGAGTATAGTGGATATTTTTATCTGGCATTGGTCTTTTTGGGGCTTGCCTATACTTTTGACGAAGAGGGGCATATCCGTATCAGTATCGTGACGGGCAGACTGCGTGGTAGTATCAAGCGATGGGTAGATATCTTTGCCGGAGTGATGGCATTGTCGATCCTGCTTTTCGCTTTGTACTATAGTTGGGATTTTATGATAGAATCCCATGAAATGGGTATGCTCTCGGAGGGGGTTTCCGAAACGCCACTCTATTTGACGCAGATTCCTTTGGTGAGTGGTTTGGCATTGTTTGCTTTTTCTATGTTCATCTTTGTATTGCGAAAGGCTACCGATGATCGCTGATCCGCTTCTGCTTTCTGTGGTCCTGATGGCCATTATGTTCTTTTTTCTGTTGAGTTCGATCTGGATAGGGGCATCGCTCATGCTGACAGGCATGGCAGGGATGCTGCTTTTTGAGCATCATCTGCCTCCTACGATCAGCCTCTTTCAAAAAGCAGGTGATCTGCTGGCAGGTTCTCTCTATGACTCGCTCAATTCCTGGTCGCTGGCAGCACTGCCGATGTTTATCCTGATGGGGGAGATACTGTACCACTCTTCTATCTCCACGCGTCTGCTCAATGGTCTCATGCCCTGGCTGACCCATATCCCCGGTAGACTGCTACATGTCAATGTAGCGGCCTGCTCGCTCTTTGCGGCGGTATCTGGATCTTCGGCTGCGACGACTGCCACCGTAGGCAAGATCACACTCTCTGAGCTCAAAAGCAGAGGCTACAGCAAAAAGCTGGCACTGGGTTCACTGGCAGGCAGTGGTACACTGGGGTTCTTGATCCCTCCGAGCCTGATCATGATCATCTATGGTGTGCTCTCGGATGTCTCCATCGGCAAGCTTTTTATCGCAGGGATCCTCCCCGGGCTGCTAC
>JALWVW010000099.1 GCA_027079365.1 Campylobacteraceae bacterium
GGCATATTCCAAGGCATGATAATCTTGCCTTTTTTAAACATCTTGATAGCCACAGGCACATGCTTTAACACACCTATGTTTCCTTCACTATATCTGACCAATTCCCCTTCATCAAGCAGTCCATGTTTTGCGATAGAAGGCTTAAAACCTACCGCGTGTCGCACGGCTACATTGTCTGCTGCCATCCCCTCTTGGAAAGTCTGTTGATGCAGTTTTGTGATTTTCCCGATAGGGTCAAGCTCTTTTGGACACGCTTCTGCGCACTCAAAACACTTCACACAGTCCCAAATCCCAGATCCCATTTGATTGACAGTATCAAGCCTATCTCGCTTGCCTTCATCTCTCACATCTGCGTTAAATCTATAAGTCAGTGCTAAAGCAGCAGGTCCTAAATAGTCAGGATTTGCACCCACCGAAGGACACGAGTAGTAACAGTTACCACACTGTATACAGTAATCTGCCTCATCAATCTCTTCAGCTTGTTCAGGAGAGACAAGATTCTCTTTTTGAGGGCTCTCATCAATCTCTGCTTTCAAGAAAGGCTGTACCGTGTTATACTTTTTCCAAAAATCACCCTTGTCGATGACCATATCTTTGATAGCTCTCGTCTCATCTTGTGGCTCGATCACCAAATCTTCACCAAAAGTCTCGACCAAGTCACTCACTCTATCTTTACATGCCAAAGTCGCTTTACCATTGACTTTTATCGCACAAGAGCCACAGATACCATGACGACATGAACGACGATAAGAAAAACTTCCATCATGCTCCCACTTGATACGGTTTAACACATCCAACATCACTTCCCCCGGTGCAATGTCCAAGGTATAATCTTTATACACTGGAAGATAATCCGTCTCACTATTAAATCTAAATACTTTAAAGGTCATTTTTTTTGTTTCTATATTATTTGCCATCATACATCCTAATATGTTCTTGCTTCTGGTTTAAACTTACCAAGCTTCACTTCTGCATACTCCAACGAAACATCACCATTCTCATCCATATAAGCAAAAGTATGTTTCAAAAATTTCTCATCATCTCTGCTATCAAAATCATTTCTAAAGTGCGCACCACGGCTCTCATTTCTAGCCAATGCACCCTCTACGATAAAGGCTGAATACTCTAGCATATGTCCTAGTTCGATAGCCTCTTGAAGATCAGTATTGTACACCGGACTTTTGTCATCGATGCGTACATTTTTAAAACGCGCTCTTAAATCCTTGATGATTTGTTTCTCTTTCTCTAAAGACTCTTTGGTTCTAAAAACACCAGCATTTTCCGTCATAGAAGCTTGCAGTTCAGTTCTAAGCCCTAGCACTTTTTCATCGCCATTGTTCTCAATCAACATCTTCATCTCAGCAATCATCGCATCTGCCACAGAGGCATCAACCGGCGTAAGCTCAATCTTGTCGATATCTTCGACCATCGTTTTACCGACATGTCGTCCAAACAGTGGTGCTTCAAGCACTGAGTTTGCCCCCAGTCTATTTGCCCCATGCACACTCACACAAGCACACTCACCAGCGGCATAAAAACCCGTCACCAAATCATTTGGATTTTTCTTCGCACGCCCCTCTATCGTCACAGGTATTCCACCCATCGAGTAGTGTGCAGTCGCGGCTATCATGACAGGCTCAGTCACCATATCTTGACCAAGAAAAGTGATAGCCAAATCCCGAAGCTCAGGCAATCTCTCCATAATCTTCTCTTCACCAAGATGCGTCAAGTCTAGATAAACCGCATCTTTATCAGGACCCACACCTCTACCTTCTAAAACCTCTTGCGTGATAGAACGACTCACCAAGTCTCTAGGCCCTAGTTCCATCTTAGATGGGGCATATTTTTCCATAAATCTCTCACCTTTAGAGTTGAGTAGCTTACCGCCCTCACCTCTCGCCGCCTCACTCATCAA
>JALWVW010000100.1 GCA_027079365.1 Campylobacteraceae bacterium
TTATCATGATACCTCCTATCGTACTCACCATCGCAGGTAGTGACTCTTCTGCGGGAGCTGGCACACAAGCAGACTTGAAAACTATCGCAGCAAATGGCTGTTATGGCACATCGGTCATCACGACGGTGACTTCTCAAAATACCAAAGGCGTAAACGATATCTTCTCTTTGCCCGTAGAGGTGATAGAGAGTCAGTTTAACGCGGTGATGGAGGATTTAGATGTGCAAGTTGTCAAGACGGGGATGTTGGGTTCTAAAGAGGCTTGTCTGATGGTAGATAAACTTCTTGAAAACTATATGGTACCTGTCATCGTAGACCCTGTGATGTCGGCAAAAGATGGCACTGCATTGCTAGAAGGTGATGGGCTAAAAGCTTTGAAAGCGCTTTTAAAAAAGGCATTTCTCATCACACCAAATATCCCTGAAGCAGAGATTTTAACGGGCTTTAAAATCACCAATGTCGAGCAGATGAAAGAGGCATGTTTAAAGATGGATGCACAGAGTATCTTGCTTAAAGGTGGACATTTAGAAGGTAATATATTAGTGGATATCCTCTATCATGATAGTCAGTTTTATGAATTTAAGCACCGTAAAATCCAAACAAAAAATACCCATGGCACAGGCTGTACTTTAGCATCGGCTATCGCGTCGCAGTTGGCAAAAGGGCTAGAGCTGCCTGAAGCTTGTGAAGAGGCTATCGAGTATGTCAAAAAGGCTATCATCGAAAACTACCCAACGGGGCAAGGCAATGGCTCGCTCAACCACTTCTACATGATAAGGGAGAAAAAGCATGGCTAAGATTTATCTCATCGGTGATGAAAAGTATGACTTTGAGCAGACGAAAAAAGCGCTTACAGAAGATGTATCGATGTTTCAGTTGCGACTGAAAAGTGTGAGTGATGAAGCGTTTTTGCAAGAGGCAAGAGCGTACCAAGAACTCTGTCATGAGAGAGGTATCACTTTTATCATCAATGACCGCTTGCATATAGCGAAAATCATCAATGCAGATGGTTTGCACATCGGGCAGGAGGACCTCTCTTTTGCATTTTGTAAAGAGCAGTTTCCTGATAAAATCATCGGGCTAACCGTGGGCAATATGAAAGAAGCCAAAGAGGCGTTTTTGTGGGGTGCAGATTATATCGGACTTGGGGCGATGTACCCGACACAGACCAAGAAAAATGCCAATCTCATCGGGCTTGAACCCTTAAAAGAGATACAGAAGATAGCCACTTGTGATATCGTCGCTATCGGGGGAATCGATACGACAAATTTTCAAGCAGTCTATGACGCAGGGGCGGATATGCTAGCGGTGAGTGGTGCGGTGCTGGGGAGTGATAATCCAGCAGAAGTTTTGAAAATCTTACGAGGTGAGAGATGAACATAGCGATAGTAGGGGTCGGTTTGGTAGGCAGGGTGTTGGCTTTAAATCTTTTGAAGATGGGGCATACGCTCACGCTATATGATGAAGATGTCGCTTTCGGTGAGCTTTCAGCAGGGTTTACGGCGGCGGGGATGTTGGCGCTTTTTGCAGAGCTAGAAACGGCGGAGTCAAGTATCTTTGAAAAGGGGAAACGCTCCATAGAGCTTTGGGAACCTTTGCTAGAACAGGTGGGAATCCCTGATGCATATCAGTTGAAAGGCAGTATCATCACGGCGCATCCACAGGATTTGAGTGAGTTGGATCATTTTATCGAAACATTGCGCACGAAAGTGGATGAAGCTTCTACGATACAAGAGTTAAACCAAGCGCAAATCATCGCGCTTGAACCCGACTTAGAACAGCATAACAAAGCATTTTATATTCCTCACGAAGGGCAAGTTGATGCGCAGAGATTTATGAAGGCTACGAGTGAGTATCTGCTGCATCACCCCGATGTCACTTGGCACCAAGAGAGAAAGATAGATGCGGTGGA
>JALWVW010000101.1 GCA_027079365.1 Campylobacteraceae bacterium
GTACCCAGCTCATCCTTATCATAAGAGCTCTGGAAGAATTTGAAACTGCCATAGTCCAATGTATGGTTCATATAGATTCTATAGTCCAGCTTCGTGTCACCATCTAGTACGGTGACTTCGCTGGCATAAGAGGAGGGAGCCATACTGCCGGGATAGCGATCGAGCTGGAAGTCTCTCAAATATACTTCGAATGGAAGTAGCAAGACTTTGGAGCCAAACTCTACCGTCACATCTGCACCATCAAAGGCAAACTTTTTGGGGTAGCCTTTCATATTGCGCTGTCCTATGAGTTTCTCTACTTTACAGACTCCCCTGTAACAAACCTCCACAGAGAGCATCCCCATGGCATGACCATTTTCTTTAGTGTAGCTATAATCCGCGTATCTCACTGTCACCTGATCATCTGCACCAAAGAGGATCGTGTGACTGAAGTCATTGCTGCCTAGTACTGTCATATCTTTTTGAAACTCTTGGAAGAACTTTTTGCCATCACTTTGGATAGTCACTTGCAGATAAGGCTCAGAACTTATCATACGGTTCTCACTTTTGCCCTCTCTGATATGCAGTATCCCCTCCTGCCCTGCATAGCGGGTCAGGCCTGCACCGATCAGTATCACCAGGAACCCTGCATGAAAAGTAAAAAGTGATACCCTCTTCCACATCTTTCGCTTGATGATCACCCCCAGGAGATTAAGCCCTGCCAGAACCATCACTGTCTCATACCACCAGTGATTGTAGACCAGTACCCTTGCCGAGGAGGTGCCGTAATCATTTTCAATGAAGGTGGCTACAGCAGCGCCGAGTCCGAGTAAAAAGAGGAGGAACAGTGTCAATTTTAGAGAAAGAAAGAAACTAAGTATTTTTTTCACGATAGTATCCTGTGAAATCGTGCAGCAGGCTTAGTGCTGCAAAGACTTGGGTTTGGATTTTTCTGAAGTGGTGATATTTTGCTGGTAGAGAAATTTACTCCACTCCGACACCTTATATTTACCCTCATCCACACCCTTGACAAAACGGAGCATTTGTTCCAGTGCCTTGGGACCAATATAGCCTGAGGTCTGAAACATCCTCTTGGCATGTTTGTCAAAGATCACTACATTGGGTGTTGCCTTGACATGATAGGACATTTGCAGCTCTTGCGTGCTGACCTTTTTTCCCAAGATATCATAAATCTTGAAGTCATCTCTGGGGATACGGTAGATATCAAATGCCTTGGCTATCTCATTGAGACTTTTGAGCTCCACCAGTTCCTTTTCAAGTTTCTCACAGTAGGGACAGGTAGCAGAATCAAAGATATACATGATAGGTTTGCCTGTCAGTGCAATCTTTGTCGCTGTTTGTATCAGTGGTGCAGAAAAAATTTGAAGGCTTAGTAATGCCATAAGCAGAATGAATTTTTTCATTTTTTTGCCGCCTTGATCTGGATACCATGTGCCTCATAGTACTGCTTCAGTGCCTTATAGACTTCACCGTTCTTTCTATCCTTGCCTTTCCACGCCCCTTCTTTGACAAAATCAAGTGTCGCCTTGAACTGCTTGGGAGGCATATAGCCAGGCACCACAAAAATATGACCTGCTTCTTTGTCAGCAAAGATCAGTGTCGGAGTCGCAGAGACATTGTAGATACTGACCAGTGTCTTGGTATCCACATCCATGAGCTCTCCATTGTGGAGAAATTTATGCATCTTTTGTCCGCGAGCATCCACATAGATAGGAGTAACAATCTCTTTGATGGCAGACTCCAAATCACTGTCGTTTAAAATATCTTCTTTGAGCTTATCTGTATAAGGATCTCCATCTTGACCAAAAACCAGCAGCATCTCTTTGCCATCGGGTGCTATTTTTGCAGCATCTCTAAAGATAGTATAGAATTTGCTTACATTTGGGGCTTGGGGTTTTTTGCCCTCT
>JALWVW010000102.1 GCA_027079365.1 Campylobacteraceae bacterium
TCACGGCTGGGCTCTATGGCGTGAGTCTTAATGCAGTAATGGAGGAGATCACTGCCAAGCTCAAGCCTCTCCTGCCTCCCGGATACAGCTACCGCTTTACCGGTGATATCGAAAACATGAAGGACACCGCCAAAGCCTTTGCAGGGGCGATCGCACTGGCAGTGATCTTGATCTACCTCATCCTTGCAGCACTCTACGAGTCTCTGATACAGCCAATCATCATTATGATCTCTATGCCTCTCTCCTTTACTGGAGTGATGGTAGCACTCTATCTGACAGGTAACAATTTCAGCCTCTTTGTGATGATTGGGATCATTATGCTACTGGGGATGGTGGGCAAAAATGCCATCCTCGTCGTCGATTATGCCAACCGCGCGATCAAAGAGGGCATGGGACTCGATGAAGCGATCCTTACTGCAGGAGAAAAGCGTCTACGCCCTATCCTTATGACCACTTTTGCCATGATCGGCGCTATGCTGCCACTGGCCTTTGGCACAGGACCTGGCTCCGAAGGGAATGCTCCCATGGCACTGGCGATTATCGGAGGTCTTGTCAGCTCCACGATACTGACACTACTCGTCGTCCCTGCGATCTACAAACTGCTCTATCCGCTGGACAGCTGGTTAAGAAAGTGGTACGAGAGAGGAGAGGTCTGATAGGCCTACAGAATCTCTTGTGCTGCCAGCCAAGCATTGCGTATCAACTCCAGTGCAAAGAAGGTAAACAGTACTGCTGAAGCACGGTTGATGATCATTGCTCTGTGTGGGGTAAAAAAGCCATCAAACCGAGAGACCAGAAATGCCACCCCAAAGAAGGTCGTCGTATGACCCATCGTCAAGATCAGTATTTGTAAAGGCAAGTTGCCTTTACTCAAAAATGGTGCCAGTATGACGGAGAAGAAGATAATGGCTTTGGGGTTAGACAGATGCACTGCCATCCCCTTGAGAAAGATATGTAGCTTATGCCCATCCCGGTCATGCGTGTTGTCCAGGTGGATTGTCTCATTCCAGATACTCTTGGCGATCCAGAGCAGATAGAGCGACCCAAAGATCCCGATAGGCAGCTGAAAATAAGGACTCTGCCCCAACACTCCAAGCCCAAGCCCCGCAGCCGTCAGATAAAACAGAGAAGCAAACAACACCCCAGCCGCCCCAATCCATCCGGCCCAGAGTCCACGATCCAGTGTCGTACGGGTAATATAGAGGATATCTGGGCCCGGTATCGCTGATCCCATCAGTCCGATGGTGTATAGGGTGAGGAGTTCTAGCAATCTGTTATCCTATATGAATTTTAATATAAAGAAGAATTGTAGGGTACGCGCTAGGCACCCTATATATTACCCGTGATAATTCGGACTTTCCTTGGTGATAGTCACATCATGCACATGGCTCTCTTTGAGTCCTGCGGCAGTGATCTCTACAAACTCTGCTTTTTGCCAAAATACTTCAATACTCTCAGAACCACAGTAGCCCATAGAGGAGCGTAGTCCACCGATCATCTGATGGATCACATCCGCCATACGTCCACGATAGGGTACACGCCCTTCGATACCTTCTGGGACTAGTTTATCTGCTGCGGTGCCCTCTTGGAAATATCTATCTGTACTGCCCTTACTCATCGCTCCGATACTGCCCATGCCTCGGTACTCCTTGAACTGACGACCATTGAAGAGGATCATCTCTCCTGGTGCTTCATAGGTACCTGCCAATGCAGAGCCCAGCATCACAGAGCTAGCCCCTACTGCCAGTGCCTTGGCGACATCTCCTGAGTATTTGATACCACCGTCAGCAACCACTGGCACACCTAGGGGATTGGCGACCTGCGCTACCTCATCGATCGCAGAGATCTGTGGTACACCTACCCCTGCGACGATGCGGGTCGTACAGATCGACCCTGGGCCGATACC
>JALWVW010000103.1 GCA_027079365.1 Campylobacteraceae bacterium
GGCCTTATCAAACCGGATTGCTTGTGCACCTTTGCTCTCTATCTGTGCCAGAGTGCTCTCTGTGATACCTTGAGACATCTCATCCGTACCCGCATAGAAGGCGACATGTCTTCCCTCCAGTGTAGTATTTTCTGCAGCTTTGTATTTTCTGCTAAACAGAGGCTTGTAGCTGCTGGTTGGGGCCTTTGCCATCTCTCGAAGTTTTGCAATGCTCGTTTCATGATCTTCTGCATGGAAGAGATTGTTCTCGTATTCACATTCCCAAAGCCCTTCGTGGTGGTTGCCTATTGCCTCCAGGATTTCTGCCTTGTGTGGGTTGCTCTCCAGAATCATTTTGTGTGCCAACACCAAAACGGCATCCCCGATATATTGGTTGTTATAGTGATAGGTTTCTGAGGCATAATGGAGGGGATAGAGGCGTTTAAAGTAGACTTTGTCTTCTTCCGTGGCATAGGGAGCCAAGAGGGAAAAACTCTCCATGAAGTCCTCGTCATCAATGATCAACCCTTTGGTGGAGCGGTAAGTAGAGAGCGGATCAATTTGTAGTGAGGTACCGAGTCTGTCGGTGACTTCTTTGATGCTTTGGTTGCCATCAAGCACCAGACCGTTGACTCTGAAGTAAAGCTTCTCTTCGGGATAGGCAAACTGAAAAGCTTTTTCTTTGATACGGGGTAGCAGCTCTTTGACTGCCATGTTCTCGTCAGTCTGGATCATAAAGTGTTTATAGTAGGGAAGATAGTCCAACTGTGCATCAAAAAAATAGGCTTTGATCTGTAGGGTCATGATGGTCTCCATAAAATGAGGTTGTTGCTTAGCGTACTAATATCTTGCTATTCTACTCTATTGATACCCAAAGGAGTCTAAAAGAGAGGATCTTCCTATGACTGTGCCATTAGTGTGCTACCTTGCTTCTCAGGAATAGTTCTCTCCTTTTGATACCAAGCAGGGGATTTTTGGTAAGATCGGGGTAAGCACCGTGGATACCCTTGCCATCGTCCCCATGACATCCGCCACAGATACTGGTATAGAAACCTATAGCATCGGCAGGATAGGGTTGTTTACATTTTCTTCCAGAGAGTGTCATGACATAGCAGGCAATCTTTTCTATATCTTCTTGGGGCGCATAACCACCCTCCATGACCTCATTTTTTTTGAAATGTAGCTGTGTGGAGCCCTGGTTGATGACATCCATGATATACTGCTTGAGGTACGCATCACTTCGGATGAGAGTGAGCTCCTCTTTGGCATGTGAGGAGTGATGTGCCCGAATATGTTTTGCATAAGGGCTGTTGGATTTTGTTTTTGACTGTTTTTTGCCCTGCTGTTTGGTATTGTATAGGGCATAGCCGAAGATGAGTAGCAGGACAAGTAGAGGAAAGTATCTTTGCACGATGTCTCTATGGGGTATTATGACTGACTGTTGTTTTTGCCTACATAGGCTGCGACATGTCCAGGGATACCGCCGGGAGGGACGAGTGCGATCTTGTCACCGTCTTTGAGTTTCGTATCTTTGGGCATGATGCGGTGGTTGACAAAGATTGCCTCGACCTCTTCATCACGCAGTCCTACTTGCTCTAGAAGTTGATGGAGAGTGACCCCTTCGGCGATCTCCAGTGGAGAAGTGGAACAGTCTATACCTTTGTCATTGAGCTGTCGCTTGAGAAATGAAAATGCGCTGAATTTGATGGTAGCCATGGATTCTTCCTTGATTGTAATGAAGTGATTATACGCTAAATGTGGTTGGAGTCTATTGATATGTATCAGATGATTTATACAGAAAGATAATGCCCTGAAAAATCCAGACAACTTTTTGTCCGAATTTATTTCCACCTCATGTGCTGCCTAATCATGCCACCTTTTTGATAAAATCAAGATAAACATTCATCGGTTTTTGATAGTTGAGTGA
>JALWVW010000104.1 GCA_027079365.1 Campylobacteraceae bacterium
TCATTGATCTCGCTATAGATAGGCTGTTGTCTTTTATCAAAAAATCCGATCTTGAAACGCTGTGTATGGATCTTGCCCAATCTCTCTCTGGAGACATTGATGTCACCCTTCTCCTCTGCCATGATCAACTTGGACTCGATCATTCTAGCCTGATAGAGCATCTCGAAGCGCATCGCAGCACTCATCATACTGGCATTGTTTTGGTAAAAGAGGTAGCCGATGATCGCTAGCAACAAAAATACCGATGCCAGATAGAGTCCTAGAAACCGATACAGTGATCTCTTTTCATAGGTTGTTAAGCCGATAGCCTGATCCTTTGATGTTCTCTATCGCTTCCGCGCCCAGTGCTTTGCGAAGATTTTTGATATAGGTTCTGATCGTTGCGTAGGTGGGAGGGTTTTCTCCTATCCATACATTCTCAATCAACTCGTCCAAGGAAACAATAACACCTTCTTTTTTCAGTAGATAAAGTAGAATTTGCACCTCTTTTTGCTTTAGTGAGACAGTATGCTCTCCTTTTTGCAGTATTTGGTTCTGCGGATAAAAGCGAAATTCACCTACCTTCAGCTCTTTCTCGTGCCTCTTTGTCTGCAGTTGATGCTCTATGCGGATACAGAGTTCTGCCAGTTCAAAAGGTTTTTTGAGGTAATCATTAGCCCCTAGTTCAAAGCCCTTTTGCAGACTCTTGATCCCAGAAAGCGAGGTTATAAAGATCACAGGCGTGCTGTTTTTGATTCCCCTGAGATACTCCAACATCTCAAAACCATCAATCTCGGGCACATTGACATCTAGCAAGAGCATATCATACTGTCTGCCCATAGCAGCATCCAGCGCCTTGCCTCCGTCTAGAAAGGTATCGACCGCATAGCCCTGCTCTACGAGATACTCTTCGATGATCTCCTGCAGGATAAGATCATCTTCCAAGAGTAACAATTTTGTCATGCACCTCCTCCTTTCTAGCTTATTTGAATACCATTATACCCTATACTATGTGTACCAAACATGTATTATACATATAATAATAATTTATTATACTTTATTAATGTTCGTTAATCTTTCCCATGCTAGGATACTAAAATAAAACAAACCAAAGGATATCCATGTCATCTATTTTTTCATTCGGAGAGAAGATACCGGAATATGACTACAAAGTCATCAACGAACGGGAAGCCAGGGCCAGTGCCGGCATTATGTTTTTGCTGGGACTGCTCAGTCTCTTTTCTCTGTTTATGTTTAGGACACTTTTTTATGCAGAGATCTTCTCTATCACCTTTATCCTGGAATTTGCCATCCGTATCTTTGTCAACCCAAGGTACGCACCGTATATGGTGCTTGGCTCGCTCATCGTTTCTAATCAGGAGCCAGACTGGGTAGAGGCTAAGCCCAAGAAGTTTGCCTGGGTGCTGGGTCTGCTGCTTGGCTTTATTATGGCCTATTTTATCCTCTATGATATCATGACCCCCGCCAGACTGCTCACCTGTGTCATCTGCCTGATACTGCTCTACCTCGAATCTGTGTTTGGCATCTGCCTGGGCTGTATACTCTACCACAAACTCAACATCAAACTGGAAAACTGTCCAGGCGGCGTATGCGAAGTAGAGAAAAAGTACCCTACCCGGCGACTTAAACAAGGTATGATGACACTACTCTATCTGGTACTTTTCACTGGTCTCTACGGCACACTGAAAACCTATAAATACGGTGGAAACACAACCATGCAGGCCATGAGTCAGGAGGAACGGGATCTAAAAGAGTTTGAATCAGATGAAGTGGACACAAGCACACAGACCACCATGGCTCATCCAGTAAAAATAGCCGCAAACAGTCCTATTGTAAGCGAAAAATTGATACCAAGCAAAGAGAGTGACACTAAAGACTGCACACCCCCACAATGGGCGATAGATATGGGACACAAAGAACTATGGAAAGAGCATCACGGATGCAAATAGCCTTATGGCTATTTTAGCATTTTTCCATAAAGACTCTTGATGGTTCTTATCTCCAAAAAGATGCTGTCAGCCTTTTTGGAGATCAGTGTCGGAATCGTCACTTTGTGTTCATACATAAAAGTAAAAAACTGAAATGCATCCTCGGCATTGGCAATATGCATATTGATCTCATCCGTACTGCCTTCGTAGGCTTTTAGCTTTTTGATATTTTTAGAAAAATGTGCAATGGTCTTCTGCATATACTGATCATATTCGGGTATATTGGTTCCCCAAAGTTTGAGTAGGTAGAGGTTGGAGATATAGAGAGGGTCACGGCATAGTCCGCCTGTCATGCCGACAGCTTTAAAACTTTTTTTTGCCAAGACCTTGGCCTTCCCCAATAGCTTGACCAATCTCTTGAAGTTATGGTAGAGTTTTAGTCCATTCTCCTTGCTTGGAGGCGCTTCAAGCAGCACTTTGCTCTCTCTCCACAATACTGCCGATTGATCTAAGTAAGCAATATGCTCTGTGTCTTTGATCCGTGCTCTGAAAAAGCTCTCTATATCCTTGAAGCGTGCATCATACCTAGGAATAGCTTCCTTAAGTGCCTGTTTCGGGTGCCGATAGGTGCTATGCAGCCCTACCATAAGGTAGGTTTTGAGGAGCTGTTGCGTCTGTGTTCGCTGGAGACAATTAATATAGAGTGCCTGCGACACAGTGACATCTTTTGCCAGCGGCTTGATCTCTATCCCCGAGACCGGCAGTACAATCCCCAACAGCAATATCCAAACTATTTTTGTTATAAACTGCATGTGTCACTCCTCTTTTCAGTAGAATATTTTAGAAAATAGTATCTGTTACCTTCTTAAAAATATATAAATATACTAAATAATAAAATATTTTAAAAAATTATTAATATACTTGTCATTTCTTCTCAATAATAATGACCTGAAATGCTCTTCTCCTGTACCAACTATTGGTCTACAATAGAGGAAATATTACAAGAGGGCGGAAAAATATGCTTGAAAATCTCCTGAGCAGCGGATTCTCTTTCAGAGAGGATGAATACGAGCTAAAAACAAAATATATACTTTTTAACAGTATGCTGGCGATACTTGGTGTTACGCTTGGCTTCATGGGAACACTTCGTATGCTGACACACTACTATACACAAGGGATTATCGATTATGGGGCAACCCTCCTGAGTATACTGTTTATACTTTTTCTTAGAAAATTTGGAAAAGGGCACTATGTCCCTCTTGCTTATGCTATGGCTATAAGTTCAGTAGGTGTAATTGTCTATTCCTATTATATCAGCAACGGAATTCTAAATATTAATGCATGGTTTACAGCACTTGTAATTCCTATATTCCTGATATTGGGGTATCGAGTTGCTATGTATATGGCAGTCTCTTTTATGGTGGTCATTGCTTTATTCAATATAAGCCTGACAGAGACAGATACGCTTAATACCCTCTATGGCTATGTCCCACTATTTCTCAGCGTGCTTTTTCTACATATCTATGAAATACGCTTTCAGCAGTTTGCCAAATTACTCACTGATGCCAATACCAATCTTGAAAAAAAGGTGAAAGAAAAGACACTAGAGAGAACCGAGGTATTGGAGAAGCAAAAAAATGCACTGCGTTATCAGGCACACCACGACTATCTTACTGGGCTTCCCAACAGAGTATGGTTCCAAAAAAAAGTAAAAGAGATCACAGCAAAATCCAATATCTCCCGCAACAGTACAGCTATTTTGTTTATTGATCTTGACAATTTTAAAAATATTAATGACTCTTTTGGACATGATATCGGAGACAAAGTGATCAATATCACTGCATCCAGAATCAAAGGATGTATCAGAGGAGATGACTTTTTGGCAAGATTTGGCGGAGATGAGTTTGTCATACTGATTGATAAGTTTGAAGGCAAAAATGATATCGAGTCTGCTGCATCCCATATCATTTCATGCATCTCTGCCCCCATAGAAATAGAGAGAAAAAGCATGTTCGTTTCATGTAGCATTGGGGTCAGCCTTTATCCTGATGATACTGTCTCTCATCAGGACTTTATCAAGTATGCAGATACTGCCATGTACAAAGCAAAAGAGAGAGGAAGAAACAATTATCAATTCTATTCTACCGATATGACCGAGCTTGCCTTTGAGAAGATTTTAATGGAAACAAGTATGCGCTTTGCTTTGGAAAAAGAAGAATTCGTTGTACATTATCAACCTCAGATAGACTGCATAACAGAACAGATTATAGGTATCGAAGCTCTTGTACGGTGGGACCATGAGAGCATGGGTCTCATCTCTCCTCAAACTTTTATCCCACTTGCAGAGGAGTCTGGTCTAATCATTGCATTGGATCAATGGGTGATGAAAACAGGCATGACACAGCTCAAGACATGGTACGATAAGGGATATAATCCTGGTCGCCTCTCATTGAATCTTTCTGCAAAACAGTTGCAGGAAAAAACTTTTGTATCCACTGTCAAAAGTATGCTGAAGGAGACAGGATGTGAAGCGGAATGGATAGAGTTTGAGGTTACAGAAAGTAATATTATGCATAATATCCAAGAAGCAATCAACACACTCAATGCTATCAGAGACCTGGGCATTCATGTTGCCATAGATGATTTCGGTACAGGATACTCTTCGCTCTCTTACCTTAAAAAGCTTCCAGTCAACAAACTGAAGATTGATCGCTCTTTTATTATCGATATCCCTGAAAACAAAGAAGATGCTGCCATCACCAATGCAATCATTGCCATTGCAGACAGTCTCAATCTGACTGTGATTGCAGAAGGAGTAGAGACAAAACGACAAAAAAATTATCTTTTGGAAAATGGTTGCAACTATATACAGGGGTACCTTTATTATCGACCCATGCCTGCAGACCAGATAGAGAGAGTATTACAAAAAATCTAACCTAGTCTATGATACAGTCCTGTTTTGAGAGAATCATCTTGATCGCTTTTGGCGTACCCAGGAAGGAGGACAGAGATGTTCTGTAAAACTGCACCTCTGTACCCTCACCTATAATATTGCTTTGGTAATACGGGATACTGATACTTTCGATCAGCTTCTCCCCATCCTCCATCATCGTAGCAACACCCACCTCACTAATCGTTTTTTGATCCGCTATCAAATAGGCATAAAACCGTACAAAGAGCATGGAGGCAGCTTTTTCATTGAGCGAAAAAAAGGAGAGAATATAGCTTGAACCCTCCTCTCCGTGCAAAGCAAAGTCTTCTTCTTTGAGGTCTTTTTCCATAAGTATGCCATCCATAATATGTGCAAAGACATCTGGCTTCAGCTTCAATACAAAGAGTAGTCCCATAATCTCCTCTCCATACTCGCAGACAAGAAAAGTACTTCCAGAAAGTAGTGCCCATCTTTTAAAATCATCCGGCTCTAACCCCGTGAGATCTTTATTGAAATTTTTATCGAGATAGGTATTCAGTCTGGTTATTTTATCTATCATAGCAAACTCTCTCAACTGATAGACAGTTAGGTCGTCAATGGACATCATGGAAGAAGGAAAATCCAAGACCAGCTTTTTGCTCTTGCTCTCAATAATAATATTACGCATCCCTGCTTCACAGATATTTTTTTCGATCTCCTCTTCTGAGTAGTCTCGAAAACAAGGAAATGCTTCCTTTGTGATCTCTTGAAAATACTTGATGATACTGACCTGTTTTGGCAATCTTGGCTGGGTCACTCCCCTCTCCCATTTACTCAAAGTGGTCGTGTCCAGTCCCGAAAAACTTTCAAAATCAAAGAGGTACAGAGCATGCACCAACCCTTCTTGTGTATACGCATGGCTCACCCTACATACTTTTAGATACTCATTGAACCGCATAGCTTCTCCAAGAAAATAGTTTTTGAGTATATCAGAGTTATGCTTTTAATACTTAAGAACCATACAATCAGATATAGACAAATACTTCATTATAATTAAAAGTTATTAAGTTTAACCTACTATAATGACATAATGATAAAAAACATCAAACAAGAGATACAAAAAGTAATCGTAGGTCAAGAGGCACTGGTAGATGGAATGCTGATCGCACTGCTCAGTGGGGGGCATATCCTAGTAGAGGGAGTGCCTGGTATCGCCAAGACCACGGCGGTCAATACACTGGCTAAGGTCATGGGGTTTGACTTCAAGCGTATCCAGTTCACGCCAGATCTGCTTCCTGCAGACATCACCGGCAGTGAGATACTCGATCTCCAGCATCACACTTTCAAGCTTAAGCATGGCCCTATCTTCACCCATCTGTTGTTGGCTGACGAGATCAACCGTGCCGGTGCCAAGGTACAGTCCGCCCTACTCGAAGCGATGGCAGAACGACAGGTGACTATCGGAGAGCAGAGCCTCCGTCTGGAGGATCCTTTTATGGTACTCGCCACCGCCAATCCTGTCGAGCAGGATGGCACCTATGAGCTCCCTGAGGCTTCTCTGGATCGCTTTATGCTCAAGGTCACCGTAGGGTACAACACCATCGAAGAGGAGTTTGAGATCGTACAGCGGGTCACCCAGGCAGCGTTTGGTGAGGTCAATGCAGTGATTGACAGAGCGGACTTTATGCAGCTACGCCAAGAGGTGGATGCCGTACATGTCGACGAGACACTCTCCAGATATATGCTCCGTCTGGTCTTTGCTACCAGAGAGCCTGAAAGCTATGGCCTCGAAGAGATCGCAAACGCTATAGAGTTTGGGGTGAGTCCCAGAGGGAGTATCGA
>JALWVW010000105.1 GCA_027079365.1 Campylobacteraceae bacterium
AATACGCAGATAATTCTTTGTCAGTATTATATCAGAAATACTATGCTTTTGCTCCTCTATCGCTCGCCTATCTTCTTCATCAAATAGCACCTTCATCAATCATAGAGTCAGCTACTTTTCTGAAACCGGCGATATTGGCACCCATCACAAGATTTCCCTCTTTGCCAAACTCAACAGACGTATTATAGGCAGCATCAAAGATATTTTTCATAATCTTGTGTAGTTTCTCATCTACTTCTTCAAAACTCCAACGCTCCATACTGGCATTTTGGCTCATCTCCAGCTGGCTGACCGCCACACCACCGGCATTGGCTGCTTTGGCCGGGCCAAACAGTATGCCATTGGACTGCATATACTCTACTGCTTCAAGCGTAGAGGGCATATTTGCACCTTCGTTGACCAGTTTGCAACCATGCTTGTGTAGCGCCTTGGCATCTTCCAGATTGAGCTCATTCTGCGTGGCACTCGGGAAGGCAATATCGCATGGCACATCCCATACAGCATTTCTGTCTTCTGGGTAGGAGTGTACAGGCGTATACACAGCATCTTCATGTAGTTCTGCATAGGCTTCTAGAGATTGTCTTCCTACCTCTTTGACTGCTTTGAGCGTGGTGACATCAATGCCTTTTTCGTGGTAAATCATACCTCTACTGTCACTACAGGTTACAGGTATAGCGCCCACTTCTTTGAGCTTCTGTATGGTATAGGTTGCTACATTACCTGAGCCCGATACAGCACATCTCATTCCTTTGATATCTAGACCATTTTTTTTCAGTATATTCTGGGCAAAATAGACCGAACCATACCCAGTGGCCTCAGTTCGTGTCAATGATCCTCCCCAGTTCAGTCCTTTGCCGGTAAGCACCCCCTCGAAAGAGCCTGTAATCTTTTTGAACTGTCCATACAGGTACCCTATCTCTCTGGCACCCACACCAATGTCTCCGGCAGGGATATCTTTTGTCTCACCGATATGCCTGTAGAGTTCCGTCATAAATGCTTGACAGAATCGCATGACTTCGTTGTTACTTTTGCCTTTGGGGTCAAAGTTGCTTCCACCTTTTCCTCCACCGATCTGAAGTCCTGTCAATGAGTTTTTGAATATCTGCTCAAAGCCAAGAAACTTGATAATACCTAGGTTGACAGAGGGGTGATATCGCAATCCTCCCTTGTAGGGTCCTATCGCCGAGTTGAACTGTATCCTGTAACCAAAGTTTGTCTGCACTTTACCTGCATCATCTACCCAGCTGACACGAAAAATCATGCTGCGCTCAGGGATTACTATACGCTCCAATATACCATTTTCTTCATATTTTGGCTCCTTCTCCAAAAGCGGTACCAGACTATGCAATACCTCCTCCGCAGCCTGATAAAATTCATCCTGACCAGGTGAACACGCTTTCACATCCGCCAATACCTTCTCTACATACTCTATTGCACTCATCTCTTTCCTTTTTAGGTAATATAAAGAACTCAAAATATCATGGGTTCTACAGCCAAATTATAACCTAAAAACCAAGTATTTTAGGACTTTTATTCATGTAATTTATTGATAATATTCATAAGAAAAACAGCAGATAATTTTCCCATACTGAATGCTATATTTGTGGGTCGCGGTGTCCCATAAAAATCTTGACAAAATAAATAAATATAAAACAATAAGATAGAAGCTGTTATGATGAGTTTTGATGAATATGAGAGACTAAAAGAAGTAGATAACTCATTGGGTGGGTTTACCAACACACCTCAAAAGGAAATTTGGAATAATCACACTTTCATGATTACTGCAAGAAAGAGGAGACAGATTGGGTTGATACTGATTTTGCAATGAAGGCGTTAGATAAAGAATAGAGCAAGCATCTTTAAATAAATGGTGCGCTAGCAAACACACCCT
>JALWVW010000106.1 GCA_027079365.1 Campylobacteraceae bacterium
TTCAGTATATCCTGAATGATAGTCAAAGTATACCTTACCTATGTGCACCCACTGTGCACTCCAGGTTTTTGGGTATAATACCAATCAATTATCTAGAAGGAAGTCCCATCAAAGCATTTGAAAAATTCAATTTACATCCTACTATCATCAAAGCCTTGGCACATGAGAAGTACACCTATGCCACAGCGATACAGACCAAGGTCATCCCTCCGGCTATGAAAGGGGTCGATATCATCGGCGCCTCCAAATCCGGTACAGGAAAGACCGCTGCCTATATCCTCCCTCTACTGAACAAGCTGCAAAAAGTAGTCAAGTCGGACAACAAAGTCCTGCGCGCCCTTATCATTGTACCTACGATCGAACTGGCAGATCAAGTCTCCAGAAATATCGTTACGCTTAGCAAATACCTCGATATCATGACAGTCAAAGTACAAGGCGGCTCACACAAAAGCACCCAGATCAGCAAGCTTAAAAGCGGTGCTGACATCGTGGTAGCCACACCGGGAAGACTACAGGACTTCATAGGTAACAACAAGATCAATCTAGAGTTTATAGAAACGGTTATACTGGATGAAGCAGATACCATGCTGGAGCTTGGCTTCCTGCCTGATATCAAAAATATACTCAAGCAGTGCAAACGCCCCAGACAGACGCTGATGTTCTCTGCTACCATCTCGCAAAATATCAAAAAACTCGCCAAAGAGTTCCTCCATGATCCTGCTATCGTGGAGATACATGACAGACGTGATGTGGTTGATGCCATCAAACACAGAGCCATCAAGGTCGATCGTAAACGCAAGGCTGAACTGGCAGCCAGACTTATCAAAGAGAGCAGCACAGGACAAGTACTACTCTTTACCGACTCTAAAGCCTCTGCCGATGAGATCTATGCCTATCTCAAAGCAGAGAAGATATGGACATCACTCATCCACGGAGGGCTGGACAGAGGCACCAGAGCCAAGTCCCTTTCTCTGCTTAAAAGCGGTAAAACACAAGTGCTGGTTGCTACTGACATCGCAGCCAGAGGTATAGACATCAAGGAACTGCCGCTGGTCATTAACTATGATTTCCCGGAGAGTACCGATGACTTTACCCATAGGATCGGAAGAACTGGCAGGGCACAGCACAAAGGCACTGTTATTACCCTGCTCACCACCAGAGACTACAATAAATTTTCAAAGATAGAGAAGCATCTGAAACTCAATATCAAGCGAGAGATCCATCCAGACTTTGCGCTGACTGACACCCAACCCAGACAAGTACAGCCTCGTAAAAAATCTCTGCGTGAGAAAAAGGGCTATATCGACAAAGAGAAGAAGCGCCAGCAGGCCTATGCCAAAAAGAGACCCCAAAAATCTGGATTAAAGAAATCCGGACTCAAAAAGCGATAAGACAATAGCACAGAAATGAAGCTGACAGAGCACCGCACCTTCCCTTACCTTGTCATGATCATCCCTCCTCTACTCTGGGCCGGGAACTTCATCGTAGGCAAGGCAGTCTCTGACCAGCATGCCCCTTTGGGACTCTCCTTTTGGCGGTGGTTTTTGGCATCTATCATTTTTGTTCCCTTTGCTGCCAGATCATTATGGGAACAACGGCACACTATACGAAGATACTTTTGGCAGATCACCTTACTGGCACTTCTGAGCGTGAGTCTGTTCAACTCTTTGGCCTATATCAGCCTCCAGTACACCAGTGCTACCAACGCTACACTGCTCAACTCCTTTATCCCGATCTTTATCCTGATCATCAGCAGTCTTTTTTTCAAAGAACATATCTCAAGCAAGCAGATACTGGGTGTAGGTATCTCCCTGCTAGGTGTAATCGCGATCCTCACCAAACTCAACCAAGAGATCCTGCTCAGCCTGCAGATCAACAAGGGCGACCT
>JALWVW010000107.1 GCA_027079365.1 Campylobacteraceae bacterium
CTACTTTGGCTCTAACCAATGTATTGATCCCCACGGAGGTGATAATCCCAAAAAGCAATAGCATCACACCACCCATGACTGGTACGGGAATCGTCTGAAGAAATCCGCCCAGCTTGGAGAAAAATGCTAGCACAATGGCAAAGATCGCTGCCCAGGTCATGATTGCAGGGTTGTAGGCTTTGGTGATCGTCACGGCACCAGTTACCTCTGAATAGGTAGTGTTGGGAGGGCCACCCAGCAATGAGGCAGCACTGGTAGCCAGTCCATCACCCAACAGGGTATTTTCCAGTCCCGGATTTTCTAAGTAGTCTTCTCCTGTTACCCCAGAGATCGCCACCATATCACCGATATGCTCTACTGCAGGTGCAATCGCGATAGGCAGAATAAAAAGAATAGCCTCCCAGTTTAGCTCTGGCAATACAAAGGCAGGCATGGCAAGCAGTGACGCCTTGTCCACGGCAGAAAAATCCACAATGCCAAACAGCATGGAGACGACATAACCTACTGTGATGCCGATCAGTATAGGCAACAGCTTCATCATGCCTTTTCCCAGCAGCGTAGCCAGTACGGTAGCCAGTAGTGTGGTCATGGAAATGATGATCGCCGTACCAAAAGGCACCAGCACGATCTTACCATCTCCCGTATGTCCTGTCGCCATGAAGACTGCCACAGGTGCCAGGATTAGTCCGATCGTCATGATCACGGGCCCTGTCACTATAGCAGGTAGTAATCTATGGATAAAAGCACTTCCCTTCAGGCGTATAAGTATGCTCAAGAATACATAAAAGAGACCTGCTGCTGCCAAACCGCTCATCGTCCCTGCAATTCCCCACTTCTCCACACCATAGATGATCGGGGCAATAAAGGCAAACGAAGAGGCCAAAAAGATCGGTGGTACATTTTTTCTATTGGTAACCTGAAAGATCAGTGTACCCAAGCCTGCTGTAAAGAGTGCCACATTGGGATTCAATCCTGTCAAAATGGGCACCAAGACCAAGGCACCAAAGGCCACAAACAAAAACTGTAGACCGACAATGGCATCCTTGAGCTGAAAATGATACTGTGTTGCTTTCACTTTTTCTCCTTTATTGTGAAACTTTTATGAAATTTTATGATTGTATCACAATCACGATAAATAGTTGTGTAAGTTTTAGGAGTTTTTAGAGATAATCTTATTTATTGACATAATGAAGGAAACAGTATGAATATTACTATCATTGACCACCCGCTGATCAAACACAAAATGGCTTTCTTGCGTGACGAGAGACGCTCTATGCCTGAGTTTCGCAAACTTCTGCACGAGATAGGACTGCTCATGGCTTTTGATGTCACAAAGGAGCTGCAACTCGCTGAGACAGTCATTCAGACACCTGTCGCCGTCACTAAGGCAGAAAAGCTGGAGAAACACCCGGTATTGGTCAACATACTTAGGGCTGGTATCGGCATGCTCAATCCTTTTATGGAGATTCTACCAAAGAGCCGTGTAGGTTTTTTAGGAATGAACCGTGATGAAGAGACCCTGCAGGCGCACAGCTATTACAACAAAATTCCCATGCAGGCGCTGAACAACAAAGTACTGTTACTTGATCCCATGCTGGCAACTGGAGGCTCCGCACTGAGTGCGTTGGACTTCCTGAAAAGCAAAGGGGTAACCAATGTAACCTTTGTCTGCCTTGTTGCTGCCCCAGAAGGTGTCAAAGCAATCAACAAAGTCTATCCCGATGTCACCATCTACACGGCGGCGCTGGATGAAAAACTCAATGAAAAAGGCTATATTGTCCCTGGACTTGGTGATGCTGGAGACAGAATATTTGGTACAGGAGATGATGAGAATTTATGATGAAAACCACAAAAAGACCCACAAAAAGAAAGAGGGAGTCACTTCCTTGCTTCGAAGGCAATATCATAGGTGGAGCGTACAAAGGCAAGAAGATACTGATCCCCAACCTCTCCACGACCAGAAGCTCCAAAGCAATACTGAGAGAATCGCTTTTCAATACCCTACAGTTTGATATTATTGACAAAGGTTTTGTGGAAGTATTTGCAGGCAGTGGCTCTATTGGCCTGGAAGCATGGAGCAGAGGGGCAGGTAAACTCTTCTTTATCGAGAAAAACAGAAGTGTCTATACTCTACTTAAAGAGAATCTGCAACGCCTGAATGCTTCCGATGCCACCGCTATCCACGGTGACAGCTTTGAGGTATTTCCAGATATTTATACGCGCATTCAAGACCAAAAACTCAAGAGTTATTTCTACTTTGATCCTCCGTTCTCCACCAGAGAGGGGATGGAGGATATCTACGAGAAGTCCCTTGTCTTGATCGGTATGATTGAACCAGAAGTCTGTGAGACTGTGATTATCGAACACATGAGTACACTCAAGATGCCCGAATCAATCAAAGGACTCACAAGAAAAAAAGTTAAAAAATTTGGCAAGAGTAGCCTAAGTTACTACAGCCACTCCTAGGGAACTCCTATCCCTTGCTGATCACCTTTGTGATCTCAAAAGCAGGTACCGCCTTGCCATAATAATGCCCCTGCGCAAAGTGACACCCCAGGCTTCGCAAGGTCTCTTTGCTCTCAATAGAGTCCACATGGTTAGCTCCTATCTTCATATGCAACTCATCTCCGATTGAGACAATACTGGAGACCAACCTTCTCTTGTGCTCATTGCCTGCCATGTTTCTAATAATTGACCCATCAATCTTGATCGCCTCCAGCGGAAGCACCTCAAGGTGTTTCAGGTTGATAGACTCTTTTCCAAAATGGTCGATGCAGAGTCTTATCCCCATTTTATCCAGCATATAGAACTCTTCAGATACAGAATCAAAGTCCTCTGCCAACACCATTTCAGGAATATCAATAATCACCGTTTTGGGATCAACACTGAACTCCTGAAGCTTTTTCTCCAACATCTCTGTAAACACACCTGACTGTAGATCCGAAAGTGCCAGGTTGATGGTCATATTCAGATCCAATCCTCTCTCTAGAGACCAAAATTTCTTTTGTCCCAATACATTATCAAGCAAATGTGCAGTAATCTCCGACATTACATTAAATTCTATGGCTTTTGGCATAAAGTCCTCGGCAAGCAGAAAACCATACTTTTTGTGATTCAGCCGCGTAAGCACTTCGACACCCAATACTGCATCATCTATCAGACTGTATATCGGTTGATAAAAGAAGAAGAAGTCTTTGTTTTTGATACCATCAAGAAAGTCCTCCTTGGTTAGCTTGCTCGCCAGATATTTTGTACTACTCAGCTCATGCTCCGGCAAAAAACTCTTATGTCCCATATTAATTTTTTCACTGTTTTTGCTTCTAAGGATATGGTAGCTCTCGTTAAGTATTTTTTCTACTGTCGCATCTCTCTCGCCTACAAAATAGAGACCCTGCATCATCTCGGCTTTGATATTTTCTCCAAGCAGAAAGTTTTGTATTCTCAGAATGATACTTTCAATCTCTCTTCTAACCTCATTTCTCTCCACAACGTTCTCAAAAACAATCGCAAATGCATCACAGTCAAAGCGATACAGGGTAGCATTTGCATCCAACGCAGGAAGTGTATCTTTTACAATACTTCTCAGGATCAGATCCATTTTTTCTATACCATTTACAGTTTGCAGTATATTGAAATCCCGGATACCGAACATGCCGATCGCAGTGTCATGCTCTTTTTGTGCAGCTGTCAAGATCACGGTAACAAGATCCGCAGTCAAATGATACCGGGTGGGAAGATTGGTTAGAAGATCCTTGTATGAACTGATGCTGTCGATTCTCTCCTGCAACTTCAACTTATTGGCGATATCCTGAAGAATAATAATTCTCCAGGAATTGTTGTGGCTAAACTGCATATGAAATTTATTGGTATTGATAGAAACAGGCACAGAGGCATTTCCTACAAGAATATACGCATGAGGAATATTTCTTCTTTTTTGTATTATATCTATAAATTCATCCTCTTCGAAAGAGCCGCCCAGGCGAATACTCACCTTTTCCTTGAGATATTCCATCGTCACACTGCCTTTTTTGAGTCCAAAGATTCTGGCAGCCTCTTTGTTGGCGAAAATCACCTCCTCTTTTCCCGAGATGATCAATACGCCTTCTTCATAGATATCCATAGAATCATTATAGACTTTCACCATACGACCCAACTTTCTAAGTCGCTTCTTCTCCTTGTATGAATCATAAAAGATACGGACCAGACTGGCGAGCACCAATCCTACGCCCACCAAAAACACATCATACAATGTAAATTGGTTCAAAAAATTCACATTTCCCCCTGACTAAAAAATCTTACTATTTCCATGTTAGCAAAAAAATGTCAAAAAATGCTGTTTGGTGCTACACTTCTCATGAAATAGCGTAAAAGTGGTAGAAAATACCCTTTTAATCTACATTTGCAGGAAGATTTTACTTACCAATCCAGGAGAAAAGAGTAGAGAAAAATCCTCTTTTTTTCTTTGTTGTCTGATTCAAGAGAAGTGTTATTTTTTCTCTTGTGCTTCTGGTACGCTGAGTCAGTCTGTCAGAAGCTTGCTTCAACTGGGCAGGTTTAAAAGAGCTGTTTTCCATCATCCAATATCCTCTCTATCTCATGCATGGCATCTTGATTTTTGAGTTGGAATTTGATCTCAATTCTTCTGGAAGCCTCTTTGTCTTCCTGCCCTTTGCGTTTGATATTATCCAGGTAAGCACGGCCACTTGCCACCAGATATTTTTTGAGATCATATTTTTGGGCGAGTGGCAGTGTCAGCAGGTAGTGCATGACTGCCAGTGCCCGCTCTTGAGAGAGTTTGAGATTGTAGAGATAGGTACCATCACTGTCCGTATGTCCCTCAATAACGATCCGCTCCAAATGCGGCCTGATCGCCTGATTGGTCACCAGTGCTCCGATATACTCCTCAAATGCGCTCCTAAGCTCTGCCTTGGACTCCTCTTTCAACTCACTGCTTCCTTTGTCGAACAGGATATTGGAAGAGAGTCGCAATGCACCACTTCTTCTATCAATATCAATCTTATCCCCCAATGTCTCCTTGAGTGCAGCAATCACTTTGAGTTTAATGCCTGTCAATGAGCGGATCTGTGCTTTTTGACTCTGGAGCTTGGCTACCAGATCGTCATATTTGGTCTTTTTCTTGTCCAGAGCATCCAATAATGTGGCAAGTTTTTGGTCTTTGAGTTTGAGCTCCTGCTCTTTATCGGTCAAGCTGTTGGAGAGCACGATCACCCGCCCTACATACTCTTGGAGTTTTTTCTGTTTTTGCTGCAGCGTGGTATTACTCTCTTTTGTCAGGTTCTGCAGTAATACGATCTTTTTACTGAGTGTATCTACTTTGCTGTTACGTGCAAGCAGCAGTTGATTGAGCTTCTCGAGTTCACTCTCTTTGAGCTTGAGTGAATCTTTTGTGAGTGTGATAAGCGCCTGAAGCTGCCCTATTCTCTCCTCTTTGGTCTGGTTGAGTGATCTTTGGCTCTGTAGCATCATTTGCGTGCGGTTCAGATCGCTATTTATGGTATGCAGTTTTCCTGAGAGCAACTGCTTATCCTGATTCATCTGCTTGATACTGTTTTGCAATTCAGCCAGCAGCAGATGAAGCTTTCTTACCTCTTCTGCCTGCAACCTGATTCTCTCCTCCTGCACGGTTATAACCTTTTTCTTTTTCGCTATATCCCGCTCTTTCTCTGTGATCACTGCATGCTGCTTTTTGACAAGATGCTCTTTCTGGACAATGTTTTGGTCTTTTGCTGCTATTGCCTTTTTTTGTTGGTGTATCTTGATCTTACTGCTGACAAGCGAACTGTTGATGTCTCTAAGCAGTGCCTCTCTCTCATTGAGTTTCAGTGTCAAAGCCTTTAGCCTCTTTTCAGTCAAATCAAGTGTGTCCATTTTCTCCATTAATGCCACTTCTGTCTGCCCCAGCTTCTCCTGTTTTTCCTGTAGATCTTCTCTGAGAATCATGGATTTGGAGACGATCGCTCCGATCAACAGAATAAAGACAAACAGCAATCCCGCCATTAGATCAGCATAAGAGATCCAGAAATTACTCTGATCGTTATGACTTCGCCTTTTGAACATTATGACGCGTCACCATCGACAGAGATTCTTTTCTGTATTTCAAGGTTTTGCTCCACAATGATCTCTGCCATTTCGCCCAGCTTGTCTACAGCACCTGCCAGTTCATGATCGATCTTTGTGAAGGTGTGATCCACACTGCCATTAAATTTCTCAAGACCACTGTTTAGCTTATCTACCCCTTCCATAAAGGTACCGATATCTTTTTTCACTGTGGCAACTGCCTCTACACTCTCTTTGCGTTGGTCAATCTGCTCGATAGTCTTTCGCAGATCTCTGGAAACACTTTCCATATGGTTGGTGATCCGTTCAAAGCTATTGGTGGTATCATCAATGATCGTTTTGAAGTTTCGAATATATTGGTTGTTTAGATCCTTGATGAAGTCCAGACTGAAAGTCTCTTGCAGTGTCTGGATGATCTTTTGGTCTTTGAGCTCTGTCTGCATGTGTTCATGCTTGACCAGTTCGCTCTTTTTCCAGATACGGCTGTCGTAGATCTCTTCCAGACTTTGACTGCTGCTCTCAATGCGTGCCA
>JALWVW010000108.1 GCA_027079365.1 Campylobacteraceae bacterium
AAACCTGAATTTATACAATGGGGATTACCACATTGTATAAGTCTGGGTTAAAAAAATAAAAGGAGAATGAATGAAAAAGTTTCTGTTAGCACTGGTAGTGCTTTTCAATCTAACAGTATGGGCAGGTACCTCACAGGTATGGGAGGATTCAGCACTCAATGCTATCGTGAAGAGAGGCGAGCTGAGAGTGGGTCTGGAGCCTGGATATATGCCTTTTGAGATGAAAGACAAAAAAGGAAATATTATTGGTTTTGATGTCGATATGGTCAAAATGATGGCAAAAGAGATGGGCGTCAAACTCAAGTTGGTTCCTACAGCATGGGATGGTATTATTGCTGGATTGCTGACTGGCAAATATGACATGATTGCTTCAGGCATGACGATGACACAGAAAAGAAACCTCAAAGTTAATTTTGCCAGCCCTTATATTTCTGCGGGCCAAACACTTATCGTAAGTGAAAAAGTAGCAGCAGTTGCAAAGACATGGCAGGATCTCGATGATCCCAAGTATACAATAGTAACAAAACTAGGGGTTACTGGCGAGATCGCTGCTAGAAAGATGTTTAAAAAAGCAAAAATCAGAACCTTTGAAACAGAAGCAGATGCTGCACAGGAAGTGCTTAACGGAAAGGCAGATGCATTTATTTATGATAAGCCCTATAACGTGCTTTTCATGGCAAAAAAAGGTGGAAAGGGTATCGTTCACTGGGATAAGGACTTGACATTTGAGCCATTTGGCTGGGCTGTAAGAAAAGGGGATCCAGATTTCCTCAACTGGCTTGACAACTTCCTCTATCAGGTCAAAAATGATGGCAGATATGCTAAAATCTATAAGAAATGGATGATTGATAGCAAGTGGCTGAAGAAGGTACAGTAGTCTATGTCGAAACATCGTCAAGGACTGCTTGAAAGTACAACGCTTGGAAAATTGGGAGCCGTAGGTTTCTACCTATTGCTTGCCGTAGCACTTTTCAATGCAGCAAGCAATATGAACTATTCATGGAAATGGAATAGTGTACCAAAGTACTTTGCCTACGAAAAAGTTGAGGCAGTACCAGCAGACTTTGATGGTACAATCCACATCCGGGGCAAGCAGCTCATTCTTATAAAAGAGGATGGAGAGAAAAAAGTATACTCCATAGATGGAGAGTATAAGCCTTCTGTTGATGATGGAGATGATATTTATGAGGGTGATGCCCTTCTGGAAATGACACATTGGGTGCCAGGTCCCTTGGTGAATGGGTTGATCGTGACACTTAAGATATCCGCACTTGGGGGGCTTATCGCTTTCTTGTTTGCAAGTATATTGGCCTTTATGCGTATTAGCAAATTTCCACTGCTTCAATATATTGCTTCTTCTTATATCACAGTGATCAGAGGGACACCGCTGTTGGTGCAGATCTTTATCTTCTATTTTATTATTGCTACGATATTTGATCTGCCAAGGTTCTATGCTGGTGCGATGTCGCTGGGACTCTTCTATGCTGCCTATATAGCCGAGGTGCTCAGGGGAGCCATACAGTCGATAGATCAAGGACAGCATGAGGCTGCCAAGTCTCTTGGAATGAATTATGTACAAACAATGGGCTCCATTATTATGCCGCAGGCACTCAAAAGAGCCTTGCCGACACTGGTAGGGGAAGTTATTGCACTGGTCAAGGACTCCTCGTTGGTATCTGTGATTTCGATTACGGATCTTACAAAAGTAGGCAGGGAGATCGTAGCCAATACCTTCTCGCCTTTTGAGACATGGCTCATCGTAGCTGCCATGTATTTTGCGATTACCTCTATTCTCTCTTTTGCGGGACACCGATGGGAAAAAAAGATGAAGCTCAGAGGCGGTATGTCCTAGTTTTTGGAGAATGTTAATGCATTTATGTTAAAATGTAACAAGACTTAGACTCCAAAGAATAGGACTATAATGACAAGCAAAAATGTTTTATTACAAAGGGCTGAAGATCAGTTTCTAAATAAAAACTATACCGATGCACTCAAGATCTATGGATTGCTCTTGAAGGACTACCCCAAGCTTAAAGATGCTAAAGTGGGTGCCTATCTTAGCGATATGGGTCTTGATCTGGAGGATGATGCCCAGGCACTCTTTGACTATTATCAGGCGATCAAGAGCTCAAGCGAAGATGCCGAAGCGATCATTGATGAACTTTCACAAACTATCTATGCAACACGCATTATTGTGCAGGAGCAGGCCATTGGTGCCTTCAAAGAACACATGGAGCACCAAGATGGTATCAGCTATGATGACTTTGTCCAGCTTATAGAAGACAAGGGAAGTTTCAGTAAAGCTTTTGAAGATATCATGTTTTCTACTAAAGTAGTGATTACCAGCAAGGAAGAGTTTATCGACTTTGTCAAAAGGCTGATTGCTGCCAATTATCGTGAGATGGCATTGAGATATCTTGATGCCATGGGTAGTCACTTCAGCTCTAGTCAGGATGTATATGCCCTTTATGGATTGATTGAAAAAGTGTAGCATGAAGGTTACATTTTCACGAAATGGCTTTACGGCATTGACGGATGACACCGGCAGTATAGAAAAAGGTGTGCTTTTTCTGCTTACTTCCCAGAACAGAAAATATTATGAACTGCTAGCACACAAACCGGAGACTATTACCCCAATAGAGTTGATCAGCTACTGGCGTCTTGATGCACTCAAAACCGTAGGTGTTACGGGAACCAATGGAAAAACCACCGTCACTGCAGCAATATACTCTCTCCTGCTGGATCTGGGTGAGAAGCCGGCATTGCAAGGCACGCGAGGATTTTTTGCCGGAGAAGAGAGGCTGGAAGAGAAGGCGATGACCACGCCGTCTATTCTTGAGACGCTTCAGCATATGAAGATGGCACTGGATCATGGCTGTAACTACTTTATCATGGAAGTAAGCTCTCATGCTATTGACCAGAAGCGCATCGAAGGCATCACCTTCGCACTCAAAGTCCACACCAATGTCACAAGGGATCATCTGGATTATCATGGTACGGTAGAAGAGTACCGCAGGGTAAAAAGCCTCTTTTTTGAAGATGAGAGCCCCAAGCTACTCAACAAGGATGACATTAAGCACATCACCTTCAATCCCAAGAATGCATTGACTTATGGTGTAGATGAACCTGCCACATTTAAAGTGCAGGCATTCTCTATGGCATATGGGTTGACGGCTGGGATTAAGTATTTTGAGCAGGAGGAGACTTTTCACTCGCCTATGGTAGGACTGTTTAATCTCTTCAATCTAATGGCCGCAGTAGGGGCGGTGACGGTGCTGACGGATAGACCATTGGCAGAGGTCTGTGAGGTAGTAGAGCATTTTGGTGGCGTAGCAGGACGCATGGAGGTAGTGAGCCGTGACCCTTTGGTGATCGTGGATTTTGCCCATACCGATGATGGGATGTATCAGGTGCTTCACGCGATGAAAGAGAGAGATATCGCTGTAGTTTTTGGTGCAGGTGGAGACAGAGACCGCGAAAAGCGCCCTCGTATGGGTGCTGTAGCAGGAAGGTTTGCCAAGAAAATCTATGTCACCAGCGACAATCCACGCAGTGAAGTACCGGAGATGATCCTGGAAGACATCTTGGCAGGTCTTGGCGGCAAAGAGCACGTCACTGCCACCCCGGATAGAAAACTTGCCATCACTATGGCACTGGAAGCGCTTGAAGAGAATGAGGTCTTGCTGATATTGGGAAAAGGTGACGAGACCTATCAGGAGATCAAGGGGATCAAGTATCCATTCGATGATAGGGTCATTGTGAGAGAGTATCTAGATCGTGACAACAAGGCACAATAAATCCTAGGAGACTCCTTCCATCATTCCCATATCAAACTTTTCACTGTTTTCTTGCGTATGGCGATAAAGCTTATGGGCATGCCATATCTGGTAGCCGATCCAGATAAACGAAAGCAGCATTAAGGCCGCTGCAGCAAAGATGATCCAGGATGCTGTCTGGGAAAGCAGCAATGATACTACCATTGCGAAATGAATAAAGAAGTGCTTCTTGGCTGTTTTGGGGTGAATGATCTCATGCATCATGGGTGTGGTAAGGTAGCCCTGAGAATTGAGATGAAACCATGTGAGAAAAGGAATGATTTTGTATAGCATGGCAAAGAGTACACTGAGTGCAAAAGAGAGAAAGAGTACTGCTCCGCTAGGCAGAAGTGCATCGGCTTCAGTAAAATAGGCGACCAACAAGAGGAGCATACTCAGCACAAGGCTTCCCATTCCCGTCCTCCAAAACCATATCGTGGCATCTGCCAAGGGCCTTTTTCTCTGAGAGAGCCTCAGTAGTGTGATCAATCCATAGAGTGCCAGACCGATATAAAGAAGAGGCTGAAACAATGCAATCATGGCAGGACTGAATACTGTTGCGAATGCCATGGCAAGAAGGGCCAGAAACGTACCCATAGGTAGATAGTGACTTATAATTTTTGGATAGGCGGGTGTGACATAGAACATCTCAACCGTCTGAAAAGAGATAGAGGCGATAAGTAGTCCCATCCAACCAAAAAGACCAAAGTTGTAGTGAAGTTTTCTAGCCTGAAGAAAATAGTCCCCTACTGCCAGCTGTGCATGGGTAAGGGCCAGATAGAGTCCCAGTAGCACCAGTATGCAGAGTGAGCTTAAGGCAAAAAGCATACCTTTGGACGAGGCACTGTGATGAGAGAGTTTACGTAATCGAATGAGCATAATGCCACCTATATAGAGCAGAGCAGATCCCAAAAAAACAGAAGCAAACAAAAAGAGAAAAGGTGCATGGTATACAAATCCCAGAAGCAGTGTTGTCACGCCCGAAAAGAGAAGGAATCTTATTATATTGGCCTTGGGCAGGGGTGCCTCCAGGACGACGCCGGCAATCACAGGGAGCATTTGGAAGAGTGCCCCCAGCATAAATGACATCATGACCCCCAGAGCCAACAGGTGTGTCATGACAATAGCAGCGGTAGAGGAGAAATCATAGATATCTGTACGGTAGTAAAATAGAGACAGCCCCGCTATGATACCAAACAGACTACCCATCAAAAAAAGACCGAAGACTACTTGGACGGGTGGTGCTTGGTCGAGAGAGAGGCCGTTTTGATCAAACATCCAGATACTCCTTGAGTGGAAGCTCCTTGTTTTTGCTGATAAGGATATGCCACTCTTGCTCGAAAGCCTCATGAGAGAGTGTCTGAAACCCATGCTCCTGAGCCAAGCGAATCAGAGGGATAGGATTTTTACGATTAAGCATATAGATATAGCTTTGGTCGTCAAGGTTTTTGAGTGCTTCTATACCATATTCAAGAGGCTTTGGGTGCTCGAGCGTACGGACATCGAGAGTAACTCTCTTCAAAGTTTCTCCTGCTTCATGGTCTCAAGGAGTACTTCTCTGTCCGCATGTGGAATTACTCTGTCGCACATAGCATACAGCATCTGCTCCTCTTTCATATTGTGTTGCTGTAGCAGGATCATCATAGATTCTGCCAAGGAGAGATAGGCATCTTTGTCTTTCTCCTCTATAGCTCCCGCCATTTTTCCTATGAGCCCTTTGACCTGCTCGTGTTCAAAACGCATGACTTGTGTAGGCCCCTGCTGATTGCCTGTCTGCTTTTCAAAAGCAGGGAAAAGGGTCTCCTCTTCTTTTTTAAAGTGTAGCAGGATATCGTTGGCAAATACCATATAGGCCTCTTCTGCCTGTTCCCAGTCTCCGCCAGCAACGAGGTTTTCTGCTCTGGCAAAAAGAGTGTCACAGGCTCTGTGCTCAGGTGTCATATATTGAGATACGATCATTGTAGATCTCCTTAGTTTTAATGTATGGTCACAATCTTATCTTGCAGGTCACTGTCAAGCAGCATGGCTTCTACGCGCGCTTGCCAAAGTGCTCTGAATTGCATTTCTTCTTCATCAGAAGCAGCGCCCTGGATCGATTTTTGCATCAAAGGCATCATCTGAGGCGACCCCGGTACCTGGCTGGTATCGCTGCTCAGGGTGACTGAGGCATTTGTGTCTGTGCGAGTCAGCCGTACCATGCCTCGAAGTTCTGTGAGCCCAAAGGAGAGTAGATTCCGGCGGCTAAATGTACCGCCAATCCCCTTGAATCCGCCTTCGTCATTCCCTCCGAGGATATAACTTATAACATTGGCAATCACACCTGTGACGCCCTCTTCCTTGGGTGCTCTCATTTCGACTTTTATCATGCCTCTTTGGGGCAACCCCTCAGGGTAAAGCTTGCCAAGACCAGCACGTGCCAAAAGATAGGCACTGGCTACAGTGGGGCAAGAGTGTCCTGCCAGTTTGACGCAGTCATAGTAGCAGATTTCTACCTTTCCCTGATCAAAGGCTCCCAAAAATTCACCTAAAGGGTCTTGAAGCAACAGCGTTGGTACTTTATCGAAAAATGCAGGATAGTTCATTGTATTTCCCCTATAAATATTAGGGATTATTATAGTAGACTAATCCAAATGGGGGGTTGATGTTTGTCAATGTGTTATAAGTCTGTAACATCCTCTGTCTAAGAAACTTCTGCTAAAATGCGAATAAAAGAGTAAAATACTCTTATTATGAGGAATAAATAATGGTCAACGGAATACCACAACCAGCGTTTTATATTTTTAAATGTCA
>JALWVW010000109.1 GCA_027079365.1 Campylobacteraceae bacterium
ATCTCTTTGGCAAGCATATTTTTAGAAGAAAAATAGTTGTAGAGGTTCCCGGCACTCATCTTGAGCTTATTGGCAATATCCGGAATCGTTGTTTTGTGAAAACCATTATTAGAAAAAAGCTCTAGTGACGCCTGCATAATAGATTCTTTTTTTATGGCTTTTCTCTCTTCTTTTTTCACGCAAAATCCTTTTGATGTCAATAGTATATTCTAGCATATTTGTTTGATGGTTATCATTACTTAAAATAATAATACAAAAAATCTCTTAATTTTTCTATTAGAGGACTCTTCTGGAAGCTAATCTATCTTTAGATGTTACGGATATTATCAAGAAGTAGATGAAAAAGTGGATATCAGTAGAGTCATCATATTTTAGGAAAAATGCAAGCTGCCAGCAAAAAAATTGCTGGCTTTTTAATGATATATCATTAATTTTTGTGCGCAACAACCTGCTGCATTAATGAATTATCAAGAGGGCACATTGCCGCTATCGCTGGCATAGAAGTGTAGAAATGCAAATACATTATCTACATACTTGTCTTTGAGTGGTTTTACTGTAGGACAGAGATTTTTGATCTCATCATTCAGCTTGCCATCATCATAGACTTTTTGCCATTCTGCCTGGGTGTGTTTTTTTGCCAACACACCGCCATCTTTGACTCCTGCCTTGATACAGGCTTTACTTACTTTTTTCTGAATGATTTTCTGACCTTTGCCAGCATCACCCGCAGCATAAGTAAAACTTGTCACTAGCGCAAGACCAAAGAGTGCTGCAAGAAGCATCTTGATAGTTCTTTTCATATTTACCTCCTTTCATAAGATAAAGCCAATGGCTTGAGCTATTCTATCATAACACTGTGAATTTATCGTGAACAACACATAACTCCTCAGTGCTCTCTTATTTTTGAAACACTGAAGAGCATATCTAATATCTTATAGATCGCCAATACTACACCTAGGGAACCTACCACAACCAGTACTTCACTGGAATGCGGACTGAAAAAGATAAATTCTTTGGCCTGCTCATATTCACCATATTTTTCAAATCCAAGGCCAAATCTGTTACTCATAGGATAAGCATTGCCACCATAGACAAAAATATATCTGCCAAGATAAGTACCTAAAATAACAGACAGTGAGCCTATGATGATCCAAATGTTATTGGAATGTTCCTTGAACTCCAAAGCAAAAGGAAGACCTACTGCCAAGAACAGATAGATATAAAAATAGATCTTATACTCACCAAAAAGAATAATCGCGCCCCATTCTTTATCAATAAAGAGATAGGCAGTTGCCTCATACATTGCCAACAATGCGATCACATACAGAGAGCTCTTTCGCAAAAAAGTAATCAATATATGAAAATCGTCTCCTAGGCTTCTGCGGTGGGTAAAGTAGCTATAGAGTACCATAATCGCAATCGCTGCTACAAATGCAGAGACTATAAAATACAGTGTCAATATCGGATAGGTCGTCCATAGATGTCTAGCCGTATTCATATTAAAAAGTTTGGCCTGAATATAGTACTCAATCAAATCGATCATGATGCTCAGGATCAAGATGCCATAGGCTACCTTTTTTGCCCAGTCGTGTTTGTTAGTGATCAGTAGATAGATCTCAAACAGTACGAAGGGAATATACACCGTATAGAGAGGCAGCATCAGCCACATACCTGCACGAATATTGGGAGTAAGAAACATCCAGTGCATATGTAGAATATTGAGATCCACTGCGATCGTAAAGAGCCCACCAAACACCATCGCCAAACCAAAGGTGATAAACCCTGCCGCTGTTCTCTGGATCAGTTTTACATTAAATATCTCTGCCAGTGCTACAAAGAAGATAATCGCACTGCCTGTATAGATCATATACATGTAGTTGACGATATAAAGCGTCCAGGGCTGTTCCCTCTTCACCTCTCCACCAACACCAAACACTGCTTCTTTCATCGCTTCTGCCACCTCGGTACTTCCAGGGTGCAGTCCTGCATCAAAAGCATTGGCGGTCAACAGAAAATAGCGCTCTGAAAATACTTCCCATACGCCATAAGCTCCCAAAGCCAAAAGCAGGTATGCCAGTAGCATGGTTTTACTGAAGAGAAGCTCACGGATACTCACAGCATTGATTTCTACACCGGCTATTTCATGTCTTTTCATGATTTTCTCCTCATTGCTACTGCCTTGTCTATGACTGGTTTATAGCTCTCCCATGTATGTATTGTCGTCCCTTTCCCGATAGAGTTTTCTGCAAATGAAGTATCTTTTTCGGGGAATAGATAAAAGAGCTTGGGTACCGTACCTTCGCTCTCTTTGAGTACGAAGAACTTTCTCTTTTTGAGGAGTTGTACCAGCTCCCCTTTCTCATCATCCAGATCCCCAAACAACCTGACTTTGGTAGGACAGGTAGCCTGGCAGGCTGTCGTCGTCTCACCTTTGGAAATCCGTGTATCAAAACAGAAGGTACATTTGTCCACCGCTACATACTTGTCATCTACAAATCGTGCATCATAGGGACAGGCCTCCATACAGCCTTTGCAGAGGATACATTTATCCTTATTAGCCATGACAAGTCCCCCTTCCGCAAAATAGCTGGCTCCCGTCGGGCAGACACTCACACAAGGAGCATCAACACAGTGATTGCACTGTGAAGGGTGAAATGCCACAAACGGATTGCCAAAGATACTATTCTCGTAGGTACTGACCCAGATACGCTGTTTATCTGCGCCAAGTTGCACACCATTTTGCTCTTTACAGGCCACTTCACATGCCTTGCAGTTGATACAGTTCTGATAATCCAATACCATTGCATAATTCATTATGATACCCTCCTAACATCCACGATTGTTTCGTGCATCGCTGCACTGCCAAAGACCGGCTCTATCCTATCTTCTATGATGGCATTGTCACTGGCACCGTTGCGGTAGCCAAATGTCAAGCCTGTGCTCTGTGCACCAAAACCATGAATAAAAAAGACAACACCCGGGATAATCTTATTGGTAGGATAGGCCTTGATCTGTACTTTACCTATCTTGCTCTCCACCTCTACAAGGTCACCAAAGCGGATCCCTTTTTTCTCAGCATCTTTCGCATTGATCCAGAGATGGTTTTCTTTGACCTGATCGAGAAGCATGATATTGTTCTGTGTAGAATTCTGCGTAAACTGCGCATGCCGACCGGAAACAAATTTAAACTTGCCCTCAGGGATCGGCACCAGATATGTGTCATGCCAGGTAGGCATGGCATCTACCCCTTTTTTGGTCATATAACCCAAAACACACTCCACTCTTCCTGAGGAGGTATTGAGTTTTTTCTGTAGTGCTGCAATCTCTTTTTCATTGACGCAGGTATCGATATCTATGACGGCACCTTTTCGCCATTTGGACACGGTGTAGGCTTTTTTATCTTCGGGATAATACTCATACTCATTGGCTGATAGCTGCTTGAAGTATTTCTCCATATTGGGATAATATACCCCGTGCTTCTTGAGTAGCTCATACGCCTCTTTGCCGTGCTTGCTGACGACCATGTGCTCATTGATCTCTTCCTGGGATTTCTCAAAAGCATCAACCAGATCAAATCCATCCTCCTTGTAGACCTCTGCTTCTTTGCGCTCTTTGAGCTCATCCTGCACATCTTCGTCATATTTTTTGGTGATCTCAAACAGCGGTTTGGATATCTTTTGCGTCAGACCTCTGAGAATATCTATGACTGGTTTGGATTCGTACAGCGGATCTATCACTTTCTGGCGTAGTGCGATAGCAGGCTGCACCCCACCAAACGACTTGACAGGATCCTCTCTCTCCAGATAGGAGCACTCAGGCAGTACCACATCCGCCATCATCACCGTGTCACTTGGCATCGTATCAATCGTCACTACCAGATCCATGTTTTCAAACATCTTTTTGGTTTTGGCAGTGTTGGGGACAGAGAGCATGGGGTTCTGCTTATAGACGAACATGCCGCGCATAGGGTAAGGGGTTCTTTTTTCGGCAATCATATTCCTAAATCCGATCCATGTACCGGTGCTTCCCACCAATTTTGCCTCCTTGCTGTCTATACGACTCTCGGCATTGGCGTACATAGGTGCATTGACCTCATGTTTTCCCAGCGGTACACCTTTGCCAAATACAATACCACCTTTGACATCAATACCACCTCCAAGTGCAGAGAAGATCGCCTGCGCCCGTCTTAGCTGGAAGTCATGGCTGCTCCAGGCGGTACGTCTGCCCTGATAATAGATGGCTCTGGGAGCTGCTGCCATAAAGTCTCTGGCTGTTTTCCTGATCTTGTCTGCCGATATTCCAGTGATTTTCTCTGCCCATTCGGGTGTGTATTTATTCTCCAAAATATGCAGTCTGTATACATCAAATCCATTCATCATATTTTCAACAAAGTCTATATTATAAAGCCCCTCTGTCATCACCACATAGGTCAATGCCAACACAAAGGCCAGATCCGTTCCCACATTGATCGCCAGCCACTCATCCGCCTGCATGGCAGTATTGGTATAGCGAGGATCGACACATATAAGTGTAGCTCCCCTCCCCCTCGTGCGCTTGAAGAGATCCATGGTGTCAGGTGTCAGGATTGCCTCTGCCCTGTTGGCTCCAGCCATAATAACATAGTTGGCATTCTCCAGATCCGCCTGCCCATAGGAGCCAATAGTCAAGGCATAGCCTGAAACGGTAGTCTGCAGACAGATAGAAGCATGATTGACGAAGTTGGATGAACCAAACTTGTCTGCCATAAATGTTTTATAGGTATGCTCTGCCATCCCTTCACCAGCACAATAGCCTATACAGGAGCGGTTGTCCTTCTCTTCGTCAAGTATCTTTGCCAAGCCTGGGAATTTGTCCGTGCCGTTCAGGATCGCTTCATACGCTTCATCCCAAGTCACCCGTTTAAACTTCCCCTCACCTCTTTTTCCTACTCTAACCATAGGATATTTGAGGCGATCTGGATCATACATGGCATGGATACCGGCCACTCCTCTGGGGCAGAGCATATTTTTTGACTTGGGAAACCGTGGATTGGGATCAAGTTTGGTCACAATCCCATTTTCTACTTTCGCTATGGCCGCACACTTGTTGACACACATCTCACATAGCGTGGGGATCTCCTGACTGGAAGTCCCTTTCTTCTTCTCTTCATCAGCCATCAATGAAGTAAATCCAACCGAGGAACCCCCTATCACAGTCAGCGCAACACTTCCCTGAAGAAACTTCCTTCTCGATACTTCTACATTCATAAGATTTCCTTATTTTTTGTATAAAAACCTATCTATAAATTGTATTCCTACTATTCTGAGACTTCTCTGAATAGTCATCCTATTATGCCTATTTGGTAAAAAATAATTCACCGTATCTACAATTATCAGTCACACTGAATAAAATCATCAATTTATGGCTATTTAAAAAGTATTTAAATAATCATAGCCTACATAAATAGAACCTACTTATAAACTTTAGTCAACTCTTTTTTGATCGCGTCAGGGATCGTGGCTATCTTCATAAACTCACCCATGCTTAGCTGTGGAAGGCTGAGTGCAAGATAGTATTTGGGATCAAGCATCTCTGCCTTGCCCTCTTTGACGAGCACAGTATAGGGCAACAAGGCAGCATTCTGTGTGATACCGATCTTTTTGAGAAACTTGGATGTCCTTTTACCTAGTTTGTGTCCTACCAGCGTAGCACCATTGGACAGTACCAGCGTATAGGCGACTTTCTCGCTTTTCTGTGCCTTAGCAGCCAGATCACTGCCTGAAGCCAAAGCAATCCTATCTCCTACATAAGGCATTCCCATCATAAAATGATAGCCTGGCAGATCTTCTGTCTCCATATTCTCTTCGGAGGCATATAGCTCTCCCAATGCTGCCTCCAGCGACTGGATCGTCTTGTCGAACATACCTGTTTGGTAGGCCTTTCCAAGATATGCTCTGCCGAGGTAGTCAGGGTTCTGTGCTCTCACTTCATGGGCTGCATTGTTAACCAGCACATTCAACACAGAAGCAAATCCATTGGTTTTCTTTAGGGTATCATTGGTGACAGTGATGACGCTCTCATCCTCCAGTATCGGTGTTGTAGCCACGATCTCGAATCCATTGGCTTTCAGCTTGGTGGAGACATCCTTTACAGAAGCTGCTCCTGCAACTAAATAGGTAGGAGTTTTTTTAAGTACTTTGCCTACCACATATTTGTCACCATGCTTGATCATCGAAGCTGTGACTGCTTTTGCGACAGGTGCTTTTTTCTCAGAAGCTGTACTGGTACCTGCTTTTCCTTCTTCAGTAAAACCAAGCTTATGGAATACCTTGACAATCTCTGCATCTATGGCATGCATACTCTCTATTTTGGCAGGATCCGTGACGCCCGCCATGGTCGCCCAGTTTTCCACTCTTGCCATACCGACATGCAGCTTGTTGGAGCCCTTCTCTATATAGAAGTAGACAGAACAGGGAGCAAATACGCCTGCTTGAGGGTCACCATGGTTGAAGACGCCGTTACTGAACTTGAAATGACAGAGGATATTGATCCAGAAGGCATCGTATTTGTCAAACGGCAGCTTGGCATCCGTATACGCCTCTTTGAAATCAAAGAAACCGGCAA
>JALWVW010000110.1 GCA_027079365.1 Campylobacteraceae bacterium
GAGCAGGGGGATGGTCTGCCCCGATCTTATCCCAATGCGCTCTACTGGTACACCAAGGCTTCCTCCAAGAGTCCACAGGCTGCCTATATGCTGGGTCGCTACTATGAGCAGGGACTGGGAACCTCTCGTGATACAGTGCAGGCATATAGCTGGTATCGTCGGGCAGTAGAGGCGGGGAGTGCCAAAGCGGCCTATCGTCTCGGTGAGTTGGAAACCAAAGGAAGTACCCCAAGTGCCAAGGGCAGAGACTGGTATCAAAAGGCTGCTGATCTGGGTGATGCACGCGCATGGTATCTCCTCGGTGTGCTGTATGAAAAAGGACGAGGGGTAGAACAAAATATCACTCAAGCACTAGACTACTACCACAAAGCAGCGGCAGAGAAGCAGGTAGATGCGATGTACAACCTTGCCAGTCTCTACTATGCTGGTACCCAGATTCCCAAAAATCTTCCTCAGGCACTGCATTGGTATGCCAAAGCCGCTCATGCAGGAGATCCTCAAGCGCAGTACAATCTCGGTCTTCTTTATTACCACGGAGAAGGCGTAAAGGCCAACAAGATTACTGCCTTTGGCTACTGGCTGAAGGCTGCACGGCACTCTCATGCTAAGGCACAGGCTGCCCTCGACAAGCTTTGCAAGGAGAGCCCTTGGGCATGCCGATAGTACATCCCTGAGAAAAACATAAGCAGATTTTGTATTAATATGTGTTAATATAAACCCGATATGTCTATAATAGAGGGGTTTATAATGTCAGTGAAAAAAGTAGTTTTAGTTTTGTCTATTTTGTTGCTTGTGCAGGGCGCATATGCCTATGAAGCATCAGATGATAATACTTCGAATGATAATAATAAAACAAGGGGCTAGACTAGTTTAGAGGCTCTTTCCTAAAGATTTTTAGCAATAATTTGTATAAATCTTCACCTCTATTATTGAACCTAAACTCACACTCTTTGAGATGTAAGTTAAAGGTTCTTTTATCCATCCCGTGAAATTTCACTAATCTAATTTTAGCATAACTCCAAAAAGATTCAATACCATTGATATGAGAATTACCTCTCACAAATTCATTGGCTCCATGATGCACTCTAAAATGTTTATCATATCCAACATCAACCAATCCGTGATATCCACGCCATCCATCTGAATGGATAATACTATTAGGATTAACTTTTCCTCGTATAATGCCCTGTAGTGTAGCCTTAGTCACATCAGGTACGATTTCTGTATAGACTTTACCTTCTCTCTTTAAAAGTCCAAAGACAATGGTTTTTCCTCTTGCACCTCTACCTCTTTTTCCTCTCACTCTACTGGCTCCAAAATAAGATTCATCTACTTCCACTTCTCCAGATAAGGGAGAAGTCTCTTTACAGATCTTAACAATTCTTTCTCTAAAGAGCATAAGATAACGGTTAACTGTATTACGGTTTAGTTTTGCTAAATGAGAGATTTGGGTCGCTGACAGATCTTCTGAAAAGAACTTTACGATCTCTCTAAATTTAGGCTCTGAAATGTGGCTAACTTTTACATACTTGTTTTTCATTGGTATTATGGTATCTTTCTGTACTTTAAATACCTCTAAACTAGTCTAGCCCCTAAATTAATATAAAAATATATCAATTAGGCTGAATCATGCTATTAAAAATTATTATCACAACTCTCTCTCTTTTCTCTTGTGCATACGGAAGTATTAACACCGAAAAAGAGTTGGTTCACAAGATTGAGTCCTCCAGAGTACTCTGTATGAAGATTATAAAGTCATATGCGCTCATTGGAACAAGCAATCCTTTTCACAATCCTCATGTGCAGATAGAGAAAGACTACAGCGCCCTAGATTTAAATCTGCATGAGGTCAATCAGTATCTGGTAAGCC